>NZ_AUTH01000017.1:0-40788 GCF_000497975.1 Pseudoalteromonas sp. TB41
TTCAAATACGATGCAAATAAAGATATTTACTTATGCCCCGCTGGTAATGAACTTCAAAATCGAATGCAGGTATTTGAGCAAGGTAAATACCTTGATGTTTACTTCAATCACATTGCTTGTCGAGATTGTAAAATAAGAAGTCAGTGCACTAACTCTAAAAAAGACCCTAGGCGAATAAGGCGGTGGGTGCATGAGATTCTGACAGAAGAAATGCTTCAAAAGCTAAAGAATGAACCTGAATTGATGCTTCATCGCAAGCAAACTGTTGAGCACCCCTTTGGCACAATTAAACTCTGGATGGGAGCTACCCACTTACTAACACGAGGTTTAAAAAGCGTGAGTACAGAAATAAGTCTTCATGTTCTGGCTTACAACTTCAGAAGAATGCTCACAATTATGGGAGTTAATGGTCTAAGTAAAGCGATTAGAGTAGCGTTGCTATAGCAGTTTCGCTCGCGCGGAGAAAATTGCAATACTGAGAAAAAATCGATCGCAACCATCCTAGATGGTTTTAAACTAAGAACATACCCAAGACAATTTATTAAAAATTAGTTTTTACACAGTCTGGGCACAGAGCCGTCCTTCGGCTCTAACTCATTTATGTCCAAAAACGAGTTTACCTGACCGTCTGCTTCTCGCTCTAAGCGCAGTTCAATCACACATAATTTGCTTGGCGTTTTGCAAACAATGACAAGATTACCTACCCCCCTATCTGCAGTAACAATAATAAAGATTGATTGGGTTATGCGAGTAAAAGCATTTTTAAATTAGGCAGGCATTTTTTAACTTAAAACACAAAAGAGTTATTAAACCTGAATAATTTTCATATAAAAATTCAGTAAAATTTTTTATCCATATTATACTTTTTTATTATTGCTGTAATTTTGGATAACTATGTTAAACAATTATTCTGTGCGTACCCGTTTAGCCGTGCTTGCATTGCTACCAATTATGATTTTTTTAATTACATCGTTTTTTTCAATAAACACAATGGGAAGGTTAGTAGCAGGGATTGATAGTTTATACGACGACCGAGTCGTACCACTTAAGCAAATTAAACATGTGTCTGATAATTACGCTGTAAATATTGTTGACTTACTTCACAAGTATCGCGCTGAGTCTATTACCAAATCAGCGCTTTTAGCGAATATTAATGATGCTAGAAATACGGCTGATAATGAATGGAAGGCCTACCTGAGCACACAGCTAACAGCTGAAGAAAAGCGCTTAGTAGATAACGTTGAAAGTAAACTACAGCCTGTGCTTACGCACTTGAATAATTTGATTTTAAGCATTAATAGTGGTGAATTTTTATCACTACCACAAAAGCAATTTGTTTATGAGCTTTACCAACTCTTTGATCCGCTGAGTGCCAGCTACCAAGCTTTAATTGATTTACAACTTAAAGAAGCAAGTGATTTTAAAGTTAAAGCTGATGAGAATTATCAATTTATAAAATTGATAATGAGTGTGACAATCGCGATATTGATTTTACTGTTACTGATTGTTGCTTACTTTATTTATTCCTCGATACAAAATCCATTAATGTCATTACGCGATACCATAACGCACATTGCGACCAATGCTGATTTAACAGCTCGTGCTGAGGTTCAAGGTAAGGATGAGATTGCAGATACCGCATCTAACTTTAATGATATGCTACTTCGGATCCAAGGTTTAGTAAAAGATATGGCAGGCGCAACACTAACACTTGCCTCAGCAGCTGAAGAAATGAACTCTATTAGTATTCAGGTTGCCAGTACAGCAACGCAGCAAGAGCAACAATCGGCTATGATTGCAACTGCAATTACTCAAATGAGCAGTGCAATAGAACAAGTTGCTCAAAACGCGCAAACAACCTCCGACAAGGCAACAAGTGCCGACATTAAGGCAGGCCAAGGGCAACAAGCTGTTGCTGATAATATAGAGTCAATAAATACGCTTTCAACTTTAGTTAATACTAATACGCAGCTCATCACAGATCTAAATACACAAACCAATGATATAAACCAAGTTGTTATGATGATTCAAAGCGTTGCTGAGCAAACTAACTTGTTAGCTTTAAATGCAGCTATTGAAGCAGCAAGAGCTGGCGATTCTGGTCGTGGTTTTGCCGTTGTAGCCGATGAGGTAAGGCAACTTGCCCACAATACTCAAAAGGCAACCGCTAGCATTAATGAAATGATCACTAAACTACAAGGCATGGCTCAGCAAGCTGTTAATGCCATGGGTAACGCTGAAAGCAGCGCTAAAGAGAGTGTTGACCATGCTAATTATTCTTCGCAGGTGCTCAGCGAAATTAACCGTGAAGTTACTGAAATTGCAGATATGAATACTCAAATATCAACCGCAACTCAGGAGCAAAAAATGGTCGCAAATGAGCTAAGCAGTAATATTAATGAGTTTAGCGCGAGTATCACGTCGGTTAGCGAAAGCTCACAGCAAAATGCACAGGCATCGCAAGAACTCGCACAGCTTGCGGCAATGCTACAAGGGCAAGTTAATGTATTTAAAGTTTAGGTACTTTCATTTTGCCGCATGTTAGGAGTTATACCTTAAATGAAAGCCTTATTTGCCATCAATTAAAATTATTAATTGATGGCATGCTTGTTACTTTAAGCACTAGTTTGATTTGACAATATATTTATCCAATCACTGGGGTTTGAGAGTATAAACTGATACGAGCTGCCATCTTGCGTGAAAACCTCTATCGCATCAGCTGTTATTGGAACAAGGCCTGCGCCTTTGCCTTTACATTCAACCACTTTTAAAATTGTATCACGGGCAATTGTATATGGTTCTAACCCTAATTTTTCATTAAAAGGTTCAAAATTTAAGTCGGTTTGCGTAATCCAAAACTTTCCGTCCGCTTTCATAACTCCATTTTGAATGGTTGCCATTGTTGATTTAACGACAGTTGATTGCATATTTAAATTCCTTTACACGTGAATATAATTTCAAATTGTTCAACTTCCTTCTGTTTATTATTACAGCTAACTTGATAGCCAAAAGCAAGTTTATTTGTGCACTAACGACACAAAGCCACCTTTTAAATTTAAAAGTTACCCGTATATATTTACCTACTTTAAACTTTGTGGAATAATCGCTGCTCTCTTAGGGGAGTAGCCCGCTCAGTAATGAGTAAACTTATCAACATAATTGCACCTCATGTGCATGGTAAGTTTGTAATGTTGTAGCAAGCGTTATCGGCGAGACCTAGGTAGACACTATCCTCATGGCGGGAGATAGCTGTTTGCCTTGGTTTAGTATTCCCGCCTGAAGATTATATTAATGGATATTTTTTTAACCTCTACCGTCACTGTTGCCCTTGCTGAAATAGGCGATAAAACCCAGCTTTTATCTTTACTATTAGCTGCTCGCTTTCATAATAAAATTGCACTTATTTTAGGCATTCTCGCTGCTACTATTATTAATCATGGTTTATCTGCATGGTTTGGTGATTGGCTAAGCGGAAACTTTGCCGTCGAATACTTACCTTGGATAGTCAATATAAGCTTTATTGTGGTAGGGCTGTGGCTACTTATTCCAGATAAAGATGAAGAAGTGAGCCATAAATACGACCGCTATGGTGCATTTTTAGTGGCCTTAATCTTATTTTTTATTGCTGAAATTGGGGACAAAACACAAATTGCAACCGTGTTGCTCGGTGCACAATATCAATCAGTACTTTGGGTTACGCTGGGTACTACAGTAGGCATGTTAATTGCCAATGTCCCTGTTATTTATGCCGGTAAGGCGTTACTAAAAAGAATTCCATTAAATACCGTAAGAGCGATAGCAGCCAGTGTTTTTGTACTGTTGGGTATTTATGGTTTAGTGACTATATAATGATTAAATAACGTTTAAATCACTCTTTAATCGTTAAACAATAAAAAGCGCTTGCCTACTTTTATACAAGTTAGTTGTAAGCGCTTTTTATATAAGGGTATATGATTTAGGCGTTATTTACACAATAGCAGCCTTTTGTATCCGCTATTAATAATGATGAGTTAAATCCGGCCTGTAAATTACTAATAACGATTTCCACAAAGCCACTACCTTGAGAGCATGCCAGCCCTTCAGATAAAGGCCCTGCATAAACAAACTCACCATTTTTATCAATTAAAACGGCGGCAGGTGTGGCAGGGATCACTGACTTTAACTCATTATTTAATACAAAATTTTGCACTTCAACCCCTTGGTTTGTAGCAAAGCGTTGCAGGGCTGATAAATGAGGCTGTGCTTGAATTGTACAGCCGCAATTTTCTTGCGTAATAATCACAAGTTGAGCACTGTCTTTGTTTTGCCACAGTACTTGGTTTTTAAATTGCGAAAACCAGTTTTGCTGTTTAAGCATATTACCCTCATCAAAGGGCTTTAGCTGCCCTAGCTGAAAGTAAACAAGTGCCGACACAACAAAAGCAAGCCATATACAAATTAAGCTAATGGTGAAATAACGAGACTTACTTAAATTTTGCAATACTTTGCTCTAATACATCAATACTTACGTCTATCAGCTGCACTTTAGCCGTTAACTGCTCAACTATTTTAGTCTCTTGATACTGATTTTGGCGCATTTGATCTGTACTCATTGCTATTTGCTCTGTATTTCCAGCCTGTTCGGCAACCACTTGAGCTACTGAGTTAGTGCTGGCAGATACCGCTTGAATTTGATCACTCATTGACGAAATATTCTCTTTCATCGTTGCGCTTATTTTTGTTAAATCAACCACAAATTCTACACATTGATTCATCGACTGAGTTGACGTGCGACTATTATTTACCAGATCTGTAAGCGTAGACGCTATTTTGGTTGTTGTTGCTTGGCTGCTATTTGCAAGCGAGCGTACTTCATCGGCAACAACAGCAAACCCTCGGCCATGCTCACCCGCTCGTGCGGCCTCTATTGCAGCATTAAGGGCTAATAAATTAGTTTGGTCGGCTATGCCTGAAATTTCATTGAGTAAACTAGTAATAACATCCCCAGCGGCCACTAAATGGCTTAACTGCTCTTCAGTGTTTGTTAACAAGGTGAGTAGCTCGGTGCTTTTTCTGTCGGTTTGTAATACTTCCTCCAGCGCAACATTGGCTGATTCAGTAATGCTATTAACTTGTTGTTTTAAAGTATCGCTTTCTTGTTCAACTAACTTAAAACCATGCGCAACTTGTGCGCCTGAATTAGCAATATCATCTGTTTGCGCGTTTCGTTGCTGCGCGCTATTGGCTAACTCATCATGAACATGAATAAGCTCTTTAGAGTTATTTTTTAAAGAGTCTGACTGAACTTGAACTTGCTTAATCACATCTGATAAGTACTCAAGCAAAGTATTAAAACCAACTACCGCTTTGCTTGTTGTGTCATCTGCTCGCATAGAAAGCTTAACTTGATTTGGATCTTGCATTATTTGCTCTGTGGCATAACTTAACGATAGACCCGCACGGCGTTCGCGATTTAATGTTACGGCAATAAAACCAGCTACAAGCGCTTCCACAATGGCATACGCTGCGTGAATAAGCACTGTTGAAAAGGCAAGTCGGTCTGGATCAAATACGTAAAAACCAGTATTTTGTGTTTGCAAATAGTAAAAAGATAAATGGTGTATAGCTACAAACACAATAGCGGTAATAAACACTCGCCACTCTATGAACATTATTAGCATGGCTAAGAAAATGAATATTTCGAAATGCACTTCGATAAGGCCATAGGCTTGTTGAATATGTAAAAATGAAAACATCATAATTGCAGCCGCAACAACATGCGGTGTCATTTTGCTATCGGGTTGGGTTTTTAAAAGCCAAATGGGGAGCAAACATAACGGTAAGCCGACAAGAAATGCTTCTGTCAGGGTGCCAAAATAAAGACCAATACCTATAGACTCAATAAACAAAAGACTAAAAATAATTGTGAATAACCGACTTACACTAGACATAAAAACCTTAAATTAATTGTGTTCTAATTTAAACACGTTCAGCTGATATTTAAACTCAAAACAGCTAGCTATTTATTATTTCAAATCAAACAAAGTACAAATTATTTGATTTAAAACCGTTTTTAATGCGCTACTTAACAATTGGTAGTATTTGTTTAAAGGTAGACGTCCCTGCTTTTGTTGTCCATTGAAATATGATGGTCTCTACACAAGAGACTATAGCACCGGCTTGACGAAGCTGTTCTAGTGCAATAGCTTTGTGCTCTGTGTTTCTTGATGCTACTGCATCAGCTGCCACAGTGACCGCATAACCCTGCTGTAATAAATCTAAGCATGTTTGTAACACACAAACGTGCGCTTCAGTGCCAATTACAACTATATGTGGGCGATTTAATTGCGCAAGAATATCTAAAAACCCCTCTTGTGCACAGGCACTAAAGTTAATTTTTTCAAAATAGCGTGTATTAGGTAACACAGATTTTATTTTCTCATCACTTTCACCTAGTCCTTTTTTATAATGTTCTGTAATTATTGAAGGAATTTGATGAATAGCACTTGCTTTTGCTAACTGCAGAGCACAATCTAGCGTGTCATTAAACGAAGCAATCGCTGGTGCTAACTTACTTTGTAAGTCGATAACTAAAAGTATACTGTGCTCTGCTTTAATATTTCCTGCGTAATTCATACTATGTCCTTACGTTATAACTAGATTAACCTTGTAACAAACAACAAAAACACAACAAACAGTTTACATTTAATGCTTTTTGTAATTTTTGAATTAAACTCATGTTATATTACGCCAATATTTAATACCAACCTTGTTCGTTGTAAGGGTAAGTGCTTTTGAGTAAGTTTTTCTTTATTGTTTATATGTTTTTATTTGTTTGCTCGCAGCATAGCTTTGCTTCACAAACTTATTCAGAACAATTACAACGTATCACTAACAACGAACAATTGTCGCAAAGCTTTATAGTGAAATCACTCCAAGATGACATGGGCTATGTATGGATTGCTACAACTGAAGGTTTATACCGATTCGACGGATACCAAGTCACGCCTTACGAGAGCGAATTGGGTTTAAAAAATAACTACATTAATAGTATTTATAAAGCAATTGACGGCCAAATTCTGGTTAATACTCAACTTGCAGGAAGTTATTTGATTAACCCTAATACCTTGCAAGCAGAGCTAATATATTCAGGGCACTTAAACCAAAATCAAGAAAAGTTCTCTCCTGTTCAGGCCGTTGCTGAACAACCGGCGCATTTTTATTTTTCTATTGATTCGCACATCTACCGATATGGTAAAACATCAAAAGACCTAACACTCATCTCATCTTTGCCCGATGAAAATATGTTTATTAGAGCATTATCATTATACCAAAACACATTGTATATTGGTGCCGATCAGGGGCTATATGTTTATAACTTTGCCAATAACGACCTACAACAAATAACACTTAACGACATTCAAGAAGTTACAAACGATAGCAACAATGTTAAATTTTTATCCATAGATGATGAGCTTGGTTTGCTAGTTGGTACGGTTGAAGGAATGTATCGGATTGCTTTTGATGAAATTAAAAATATAAACCCTTCAGCATTAACAACTTTGATAAGTGACTATAATATTTGGGATTATATAAACACACCGTATGGTGAGTTTATTGCCACAGAAAGTGGGTTATTTGAATTCGATAGAAAAAACACAAGTATTAGCCCTATTTTAAACTTCAAAGATAGTAACTACAACGTAACAGAGAACACGATAAACGATATTATGTTTGATGAGTCGGGCTTACTCTGGTTAGGCTCTAGAACACATGGAATATTTACTTGGGCAGCACAAACAAAAAAGTTTAAAAAAATAACCTTACCTGAAAATAATATTGTAAACACTATTTACCAAGATAATAGTAAATTACTGTGGATAGGCACTGACGATGGGCTTGTTCAGTATAACTTAGAAACCCAAAAGAGTGACTTATATCTACAATCTAAAGATAGCAAAGCGGTCTATGGCCTATCGGCTATAGGTGATATTTTCCCTGCATATGGCAAAGGCGATAACTACCTATGGCTAGCAACTTTTTCCGGGCTCGATCTCTTTAATAAAGAAACAACAACATTTGAAAAAAACAAATACATTACTCAGTACAAGTTAAATACCGACTATACGTTCGGCATTGCACAAGTTGCACCCGATACTTTTGCTTATATAAACAATGATAACTTTTATATATTTAATGGTAACACAGGCGAAAACCGAGTTATTAATGGACTAAAAGAGCAGGTATCGCCCATGCTTGCATATACGTTTCATACCCCCTCTGAGGCTTTCCCTGGCGAATTACTGTTAAGTACCTCTGACACGCTTTATCGATACAACGAAGAAACAGCGACTTTAATTACTATTTTTGAATCTAAAACAGCAAAAAAAAATCTTTACCATACAGTAGAGAATTATTATTACGATGCTAAGCGAGAGCTGCTGTGGTTAGCCACCACCCAAGAAGGCTTAATTGCAGTAAACGCTAAAACATATCAGCAAGTGCATGTATTTGATAAACACAACTCATTGAATACTAACTCTATTTTTAAACTTATTGCAGATAATAAAGACTTTTTATGGATAAGTACTGATAACGGTCTTTATCAACTTAATTTAGATACGCTTAACATCACCACGTACACAATAAAAGATGGCTTAAGTAACAATCACTTTACAGCTCTAGCAGCATTAAGATTACACAACAACGAGTTAGCGTTTGGTAACCGTAGCGGCGTGCTAATGTTTGACCCAGAGCAATTTGATAATGAACAGCGAAAAATCAATAATAACTTAGCAATTACTAATATTAGTTTGTTTTCACAAGCCCTTAATTACTCCCCTTCAAAATACAGCACTGATCCATTAATGCTTAAGCACGACGATATGGGCTTAACGGTTCGGTTTTCAAATTTTGATTATAAAAATATTAATAAAACCTACTATAAAGTTGAGCTTACAGGCCCTTCGTCTTTGAGCTACAACGATTTAAAATCTAACCAGGTGTTTTTTACTAAATTACAACCTGGTGATTATATTTTGTCTGTCTCTACTCAACAGCGAAATGGAGTGATCACAAGTGACCCCATACAGTTAAAATTTAGTGTAGCTTACGCCCCTTGGCAGTCTCCTATTGCATATACTTTATATTTTATTGCTATTGCTGTTATTTTGTTTTTATTTTTCTGGCAATACCGAAGCCGTAAAATTGCAATTGAACAAGCTCACCGCGCCGCTGTGCACTCTAAAACACAAACTGAGCTGGCACTAAAAAGTAATAAAAGCGGTGTATGGAACTATAGCTTTGCAGATAACTCAGTAAATACAGATAGAGGCGCAGAGCTTGGCTACGAGAATTTACCTGAACGCATCGATATAAGTAGTTTTTTTAATATTATGCATCCTGATGAGCGTCGCAGGCTACAAAGTAAATGGAATACTTTTACAAACCAAACTAAGCAAAAACATTGGCAAGCTACTTATCGTTTACGGCACAAAGATGGGCACTGGTTATGGTTTCATGATTTGGGGCAAACTATTTATAATGAAGACACTAAAGAGCCTCTTTATGTGTCGGGTATTTTTACTAATATTACCGAGCAGCTGGCAAACGAACAACAAGCCAAGATATTAGGCGAAGCATTTAGTCAAATAAATGACTTTTTACTTATTTTAGATGAAGACCTCGTGCCATTTTCAGCCAATAACAGCTTTATGGATGTGTTTTCTGATGAAGGCAGAGAGGGGATTGTTACCTCAAAATTATTTATTAATGCCATTGGTCAAGCTAAGTGTAGAGAGTTTGCAACAATTTTAAAAGCACTTAAACCAAAAGAAAACTGGCGAACAAATGCTTATGTAAAGACCACAAAAGCTGAAAAACACCCTATTCATTTAAGTGCCACAGCCGTTGCTAATGAAAAAGATAAAGTCAGTTATTATGTTATTGTTATTACCGATTTAACAGAGCAAAAACGCGCTGAAAATGAGTTACGCTACCTTGCTAATTACGATGCGTTAACGGGCTTACCTAATCGTAGTTTAATGAATCAAAAAATCGAAAATGCCATTACAAGCGCCGCTAAAGACGATTCGCAATGCGCTGTAATATTTATAGATTTAGATAAATTTAAACCCGTCAATGACTCCTTTGGCCATGCTGTGGGTGACAAACTATTGTGCAATATTACCGAGCGAGTGAGCCAATACTTAGGTGATGACGCTACATTTGGCCGCCAAAGTGGTGATGAATTTTTAGTGTTAGTTGAAAACGTTACCTCAATGGCTTCTTTACAACACACCCTCAACGAAATGAGCAAAGAGCTGGCTAACAAGGTTATTATTGAAGACTTCGCTATTAATATATCAGCCAGTATTGGTATTGCATTGTACCCATACGATGCAACATCGACCGATGCCCTCATACGTAACGCAGATATTGCCATGATGCATGCTAAACAAGCAGGCAGAAATGGATTTCAGTTTTTTAATGAAAAAATGAATGAGCAAATTAAACAAAAGCTTATTCTTGAAAACGACTTAAAAGATGCTGCTAGGGACAATCTGTTTTTTAATCACTATCAACCTATTGTTAATACACTAGATAAAACAATAAGTGGGGTTGAATTACTCATGCGCTGGGAAAACCAAGGCAAACCGGTTTCTCCCGCTTTATTTATACCTGTTGCTGAAGAGACTGGCTTAATTGATATGTTAACTGAGCAAGCATTACAGCGTGCAATTACTGAGCTTGCTCCACTTTTGAACATTAACCCGTTGTTTTACATATCGTTAAATTTGTCTCCAAAACATATTTTAAAGGCCAACATAACGCAGCAGCTCAGCTCCATACTAGAAAAAGCACAGATAAAACCACAACAACTTCGTTTAGAAATTACAGAAAACACGCTATTAGAAGATAAATACAAAGCGGCTAAGCAACTAAAAAGCTTACAGGCTGCTGGTTTCAAACTGTATCTTGATGATTTTGGCACTGGCTATTCATCGTTAACTTATTTGAGTCAATTTCCAATTAATGTGATAAAAATAGATCAAAGCTTTGTTAATAGTATTGGCATTGATAAAGGGGATGAATCTATTATTAAAACGATTTACTCACTCGCTGAAAACTTAGAGTTATATTGTATTGCCGAGGGTGTAGAAACGCGTGAGCAGCTAGACTTCTTGCGTAATATAGGCTGTTATCAGTTACAAGGGTATTACCTTGCTCGCCCTATGAGTGCTAACGATTTAATGAGCCCGGAGTGCTTCGAAAAAATTATTGATTTGATATGAAACTAAAAGCGACTTAGTTAAGTCGCTTTTAGGTTTAACGCATTAGTGTATGTGCTTGCATTCGTAGCTTTCTATTTGTAATACGCTGTTGCGCACATTAAATTTATCTGCAAGCAGTTTAATTACCTTTAAGCGGCACTCTTCATCATGTTTTTCTATAGTACAGTGTTGTTTTAGCACAACATGAGCACCAACAATAACCTTTTTGTTTTTACGAACAACAGTGACATTGTGCACATTTGCAACATGTTCCATGGTGGTTATTTCTGTTTCAATATCGGCCACTTTAGGTAACTTAGCTTTATTTGAACGCAACCCCTTGAGACAGCTAATAATGACCTTAATACCGGTAAACAAGACAAAAGACGCAATTAACATGCTCGATAAAATATCAATTACATTCCAGCCTGTTATGTATATAAGTACACCAGCAGCAAAAGTAGAAACCGTTGATATTAAATCAAAAAACGAGTGTAAAAACACGGCATACACATTAATGCTCGCCTTACGGCCTTTATAAAGCACCCATGCCGCTGCGCCATGAAATAAAAAACCAATAGCAGCAATTACCGACATCAAGTAACTATTAATAACCAGCTCATGTCCCCCTTTATGATGCATAAAGCGCTCAGTGCCCTCATATAAAATAAGTGAACTAATGGCTAGGTATAAAACGCCGTTGATCAACCCCCCTATTAGCTCTGCTTTTTGATGGCCATCGTTATAGGTTTTAGCTAAATGAATAGCAAAGCTAGACGCAATGAGAGCAATGAACAAAGAGCTATTATGAACAAACAAATGCCCTGCATCAGCAAGTACTGCAAGTGAGTTTGCGTAATACGCACCCACTAATTGAATCACCATAAATGAGCAGGTAATTGCAAGTGCAATTAACAAACGGCGACGAGAAGCATGATGTGTGGTTATTTCTGTCATGAAATATAATAGACCTTCACTAAAAATAAAGTAAGCTTATGAAATAAAGCAAATTGGGAAATACGTAATGATATACAGTCACAATTGTAATACGTAGGCCAAATAAACGCACTAAAAACTTAGTAAAACACAAAAAACTGTACTAAAAATAACTAAGCAGATACAAAAATAATAATTAATTCATAAATATGGTCAGTTATCATATTTTAATGCGGAGAAACCCGTGAGCCATGACTCAAACAATACAATTTGGCAGGTTTTTAATCTAATTAATTTGGCGGTGATTGTTTATGACAATAAAACACATAATTACATCTTAAACCAACATGCCAAAACGTTACTTAACATAAATAGTGACGACGCGCTTAGCAGCGATGTTTTTAACAGTATTACGCTTCGCGACTTTAATGATGATACGGTTGTTACCGTTGAGCAATTATTCACATCTACTATAACAGCTGTTTTATTAGAGTGTGAATTCACGCCTCAGCTTTTAAATGTGAACCACTCAATCATTGATGACTCTGTTTCTATGATCACTTTAGAGCAAGACCATAGTCATGCAGAGCAATATAATTTTGACCATATTATTTCAAAAATATCCACCAAACTAATTGATATTCAAAATGACAATATTGATCAACAAATTAACTTTGCACTCAAAGCCATAGGCACCGTTTGTAAAGCAGATAGAAGCTACTTATTTGAATTTAATACCGATAGTGAAACTTTAACCAATACGCATGAATGGGTGAACACCGGCATAACTGCCTACAAAGATAGGTTGCAAAACGTCCCTAAAGCCGAACTACCCTACTTTTTTGATGTAATGAACTTAACACACCTATTTAAAGTTAATGATGTTGCTCAGTTACCGCCGGAAGCGAATTCAGAAAAGGCAGAGTTTGAAGCGCAGAGTATTCAGTCTGTCTTATGTGTTGGCCTGCGCTTTGACAAGGAGCTTGTTGGTTTTATTGGCTGTGACTGTGTTAACACAAAACGCCAATGGAGCAAAATAGATTTAATAAGAATCAAGCTCGTAGGCGAAATTATTAATAACGCACTCAAAAACATAAACTATAAAAAAAAGCTGCAGTTAGCCCAAAAACAATTAATTAACGCTAATACAAAATTAAATAAGTTAGCAAACACCGATGCACTTACTGATATTGCCAACCGCCGATTTTTTGATACTTCCCTAAAGAGCGAAATTAAACGCTCTGCAAGACAACACCAACCAATTAGTTTAATTATGTGTGATATCGACTTTTTTAAGCGCTATAACGACAATTATGGCCACCACAAAGGCGATGAAACGTTAAAACACGTTGCTCGTGCATTAAAAAATTTATGTAAACGTGAGGGTGACATAGCAGCTCGCTATGGCGGTGAAGAATTCGCAATCATTTTACCTGCTACGAATATAGAGCAATGCCATAAATTTGCTTTATTGATTGAGCAAAAAATAAAAGCACTTAATATTACGCATGAGTTCTCTCCTATTGCCCCTTACATAACACTTAGCTTTGGTTGCTTTTGTAGTTATCCAAATGCAGATACACACACAGAAACCCTAATAAAAAGCGCTGACATCGCTTTATATAAAGCAAAGAAAGCTGGCAGAAATCAAATATGTATTTTTGAATAATAAACAATCATAAATTACTCTTTTCACAATGAAAGTCATATCATTATATTAATAACCACTTTGTGCTATTTAAATGAACAATAAATTGCCCATTTAAATTTATAAATTAAAAACACTTTCTTAGCTTAAGTCATCAGCACTTGGGATAACCACGCCATATAAGTCATTAATGGTTGCTAAGGCACTTTTATGTAGATCAGATGCCAACACATCACTCACTGAAGTTTGTAATGACCTTGTAGCGCATGCGTCAGCGACTACCGTTGCGTGGTTACCTCTTAAAAATGCACCTTGCGCTGTAAATGTCACACACATGTGGGTCATAAACCCAACAATGATCAATTTATTATTACCAATTACATCTACTTGTTCGCCTAAGTCTGTTCCTACAAAACTATCGGGAGCTGTTTTAACGATAACTTTTTCATCCGCAATTGGCGCGACACTTGAGTGTATTTGGCCTATTTCGGCATTAATATCGTAAGGCGAGCCTTCACCACCATCATGCATAATATGAATAATTTTAGAACCAGCAGCACGTGCATCAGCCAGTAAAATTGCCGCATTATTAAGAGCATCTTGCCACCCTTCTAACTCCATAACACCTTGTGTATAAGTATTTTGATAATCAACAAATATAAGTGTGGCGTTTGTAAGTGAAGCGGGTGTTGAGTCAAGCCCATTAAGTTCACGAAGTGTCGTCGTCATAATTTATCCTTTAATACCGAGTTAAATTTAAGTTTATAAGCTATCACAGCTGTGACAGCCGTGCTGCTGCGTTTGCACCGTGACAGCTTATACTTTATAGTCGGTTGCAAATAGTGTCCTAAAGGACGGTAGTCGATGATATTAGGCCAAAATGACATTACTCTATGAACATACCGTTGCGATTGTTGCTTATAACAATATCAGTTTATTTCACCTATCTATTCCGTGTAGTATTTTTGGTGAAGACTTAGACCGCGTGGGCGCTCGTCCATATAAAGTCACAGTATGTACAGAAACGGTAGGTCTGGTGCCAACACTTTCTGGCTTTCCCATAGAAATAAAACAAGACCTGTCAATACTTGAAACTGCTGATACTGTCATCGTACCCGCGTGGTGCGATCCTGATATACCCGCCTCAACAGCTTTACTTAATGCACTTCGCCGTGCACATGCTCGTGGAGCAAGAATGGTAGGTTTATGTTTAGGCGCTTTTGTGCTTGCTGAAGCAGGTATATTGGATGGCAAAACAGCATCAACCCACTGGGTATGGGCTAACGACTTCGCAAAAAAATACCCAAAAGTAAACTTTGATAACGATGTACTGTACATTGATGAAGGAAATGTTTTTACCTCAGCAGGCGCCGCTGCCGCAATTGATTGTTGCCTACATTTATTACGTCGTGATCACGGAGCAGATATTGCCAACAGCGTGGCC
This sequence comes from Pseudoalteromonas sp. TB41, assembly GCF_000497975.1. NCBI lineage: Bacteria > Pseudomonadati > Pseudomonadota > Gammaproteobacteria > Alteromonadales > Pseudoalteromonadaceae > Pseudoalteromonas > Pseudoalteromonas sp. TB41. Next base: position 15,281 of record NZ_AUTH01000017.1, read on the forward strand.
AGACGCATGGTTGTGGCGCCTCACCGCAGTGGAGGACAAGTACAGTACATAGAAAAACCCATTCCTCGACACATCGATAGTAACCGTTTAGAGCCGGCTATCACTTGGGCACTAAAAAATTTAACTAAACCTTTAACAATCGATGAACTCGCCAGTAAAGCAAGTATGAGTCGCCGTAATTTTTCTCGACTTTTTAAAAAAGCAATGGGCACTACATTTACACAATGGCTGCTGAGTCAACGTCTAACCATCGCGCAGCAGCTATTAGAAACAAGTAACCACAATATAGATAGAATTGCTAATCAATCTGGGTTTTCATCGAGTGTTAGCTTTCGACAACAGTTTTTAGCCGCTTTCTCTATTTCACCTTCCGCTTACAGAAAGCAATTTAAAAGTAGCGAGCCGCAATAAAAAGTTACTCGCACATACGCAAATCACTTGTTAGCATGAGGTATTATCAAAGGATGGAAATGAGCATGACGAACAATAATCATACGTTAGTCGTTGAAGGTGGTGCAATGCGCGGTATTTTTGCTGCAGGTGTACTTGATGAGCTTTTAGATCAAGGATATCAACCCTTTAATCGGTATTTTGGAGTATCAGCTGGTGCTACAAATGTGGCAGCCTATTTATGTAAGCAGCCAACACGCAACTACAAAGTGATCACCGATTACTCCTGCAGGCCAGAATTTATTAATCTCGCACGTTTTATCAAAGGCGGCCATCTATTTGATTTAGATTGGCTGTGGCAAGAAACAGTTCGTGAAATCCCCTTGAATACCGACGAATTCTCGCAATCTCCTTACGATTTTTATATTGTTGCAACGGCAATAGATTCAGGTAAAGCTCACTATTTGCAAGCAACGGGCAATGAAATGGTTGAGCAATTAAAAGCCTCTTGCGCCATCCCAATCGCTTATCGGGATTACCCAACAATAAACGGGATCGCAATGACCGATGGTGGCGTTGCCGATTCTATTCCGGTAAAAAAAGCCTATGAAATGGGTGCATCAGAAATAACAGTTATCCTCTCCCAACCTTTAGGCTATCGTAAAAAAGACAACAAAGTACCGTGGTTAACTAAACAACTCTATAAACAGAGCCCTGCGCTTGCAGAGGCCGCCATACAACGTTCTAAAAATTATAATGACAGTATTGATTTTTTGCACAATGCTCCGTCAGATTGCAAAATAAATATTATTGCACCACCAACAGGGTTTAAAGTCGGCCGCACCACTAAAAATCGAGCTATACTCAATTCAGGCTATCAAATGGGCATAAATGAAGCTAAAAGTTACTTGGATAAACCTAGATTTGGTAGCAATGGTTACGAGCGATAAAACCATTTCAAACAGATTGCCCGAAGTCAAAATTGCATTTACTCATACACCCAAAGCTATTGAAATTATAAAATATGTTTATGGTGAACGTTACTCAACGTGCTTGAGCATACACAGGTAATACAAGAAGGGTTATTAATAAACAGCGTGGACTCAGAAGAACTACATAGTGATACAACCTGAATTTACATCTAATTCAAGCTATTAATTTTTAAACCCGCGAGTTAATGTAGTAAGGAATTATGTGTTAATGGCTTATTGTCAAAAAATAGATTATGTTTAGGCATAGTGCTTGCTTGTGTTCTTGTGTACGTACTAAATAAATTAAGGTTTTTTGTGAATTTTCTTCGATGCTTTCATAATATAGTCTCTGATCAACAGCTTAGCTTTGATCAAAAAATTGCAGACTTACTTGCTTTTGGGCTCGATGTTTTTCAGCTCGATTTGGCTATTATCAGCCGCGTAAAAAATAATTCTTACATTGTTTTACATGCTATTACCCCTGACAATTCTCTTGCTATTGGTACTGAGTTTGAGTTAAACGGCACCTATTGTACACATACTTTGTTGGCCAACTCTGCACTGGCGTTTCATAATGCGTCGCAAAGTAGTATTGCAAATCATCCTTGCTATATTAATTTCCAATTGGAGGCGTATATTGGAGCGCCTATACGAATAGGTACTGACGTATTTGGAACTGTTAACTTTTCATCAGCTCAAGAATGCGCCCTTTTTAGCGATGAAGCTTATGATTATATTGAATTATTAGCTCAGTGGTTGGGCTCAGAATTTGCGCGCAATCAGGATAAAGTTAATCTCACTAAAAATAGTGACACCTTATTGAAACTTGAAAGCGTTGCAAATATAGGCACATGGGAAGTCGACCTAATAGACAATAGCATTTTTTGGAGCCAGCAAACTCGACGTATTCATCAAGCCGAAGAAGGCTATACTCCAAACATGGAAACAGCCATTGAATTTTATAAAGCGGGTAAAAGTCGAGATAGCATTAATAAAGCGGTAGAAAATGCGGTATCTAAGGGTGAAAAATGGCATTTAGAGCTGGAAATAGTTACCGCAAAGCAGCAAAATATTTGGGTGTCGACTTTTGGAGAGGCCGAGTTTAACAACGGCAAATGTGTGCGATTATTTGGTACTTTTCAAGATATAACTGAAGCCGTTAAGTTACGCGAAGAGTTAAAACAAAAAAAAGCACTTGCAGAACAACTCCTCCAAGACCGAAGTATGCTGTTTGCCAAAATTAGTCATGAGCTTAGAACCCCGCTTAATGGTATTACGGGAATGTTAGCGACTCTCATTGATGAACATGATTATGACAAGCGGGCAGAAAAAATTAAAGTAGCCCTTCGAAGTGCTGACATTTTATTGAATATTATTAATGAAGTACTCGATTTTTCAAAAATAAATCATGGTGAGTTAAAACTGGAGCCTCACCACTCTTTACTTAAAACGGTATTTACCGATTTGGTTTCTTTATATTCGGTTTTGTTTAGTAATAAAAACATTGAACTGCTAGCCACTAATCTCATTCCTAATGATGTTTGGGTATACTGCGACACCTCTCGATTAAGCCAAATTGTCTCTAATTTACTAAGTAACGCGTTAAAATTTACAGAGCATGGATCTGTTTCTCTCTATTCGCAATTAGCATTAGACACAAAACACCCTTTACTTACCATTAAAATAACCGACACGGGTCGCGGCATGAGTAAAGCGTATTTAAACTCATTATTTAAGCCTTTTACCCAAGAGGTTGATGCTAACAACAATAAAGGCGGCACCGGATTAGGTTTAGCAATTGTTAAAGAACTCGTTGGTTTTATGAATGGCAAAATTGAAGTAACGAGTGAGGTTAATGTGGGTACGTGTTTTACCTTAACTATCCCGATTGAACTTGGCAAACAACAAATACAGACACCGAGTCTTAAATCGATTAATAATCATGGTGCCAAATTATCAGTACTGGTGGTTGATGATAACGAAATAAACCGCCTTGTGTTAGAAGCTGCGCTGGATAAGTTTAATATAAAATCAGACTTTGCCATAGACGGCCAAGACGCAATTTTAAAGTGCAAACAAAAGCATTACGATCTTATATTTATGGATTGTATTATGCCAATACTTGATGGTTTTGAAGCTACCAAACAATTAAGATCTAATAACATATGTAGCCCCAAAAGCACATATATCGTCGCTCTGACGGCTAATGCTTCTTCCCAAGATAAACTAAGCTGTAAACAAGCGGGCATGGATATGTTTATAGCCAAACCATTTAAGCTTCCAGCAATAGAAGAAGCAATTACAAATACATTAAAAAGGCTGAGCGTAGCCACATTATAATAACGAGTGTCGCTCAGATTAACTTGCACTAGAAAACAAAGGATCATTATGACAAATAAAATTATTGGTATTGTACTTATTGTTATTGGTATCGCACTGGCAATATGGGGCTATGACGTTTATGACTCAGCAACCTCTCAGGTTACCCGGGCATTAAACGGCGAAACACCTATGGAAGCCTGGCTTGGCTTTATTGGTGCCGCTGTCTGTATTTTAGTGGGTATTACCCGACTTAAATAGCACTCAAAAAAGCCGCCTTTGGAGAGGGCGGCTTGGGTGAACAAACAGCTATGGGTGAGAGCTGTTATATCAAGAGACTTTAAGCTAAAACACTATTAAGCAGCGCTTTGCTCTGCATCGGGCGTTTGACGAATTAAATAGTCAAACGCACCTAGGCTTGCTGTTGCGCCCGCCCCCATCGCAATAATAATTTGCTTAAATGGCGTAGTGGTTGCATCACCTGCAGCATAAACGCCTTGTAACGATGTTGCGCCTTTGGCATCAATGAGTATTTCACCAAATTGGCTCAGTTCAAGGTCGCTGTCTTTCAACCATTCGGTATTAGGTATTAAACCAATTTGTACAAATATACCGGCTAAGTTCAACTGTTTACTCTCGCCGCTAAGGCGGTCGGTATAACTTAACCCCGTTACTTTTTTGCCATCACCAAGTACTTCCGTGGTTTGGGCGTTTTTAATAATAGTGATGTTTTTTAAGCTATTAGCTTTACGAATAAGTACCTCATCGGCGCGTAACGTATCAGCAAATTCAAGCACAGTAACGTGTTCAACTATATTGGCTAAATCAATTGCCGCCTCAATACCTGAATTACCACCACCAATAACCGCAACCGGTTTACCTTTAAATAGAGGCCCATCACAGTGCGGGCAGTATGCAACGCCATGGCCTTTATACTGTTGCTCACCGGGTACATTCATTTCGCGCCAGCGTGCACCGGTTGCTAGTACGAGTGATTTTGCTTTTAATACAGCGCCATTTTCTAAAGTAATATCATACCCATTACTGCCTTTTTGCAGGTTTGCCGCGCGTTGGTTGTGTATAACATCAACATCGTATTCTTTAACGTGTTCTTCCAACTGAGCCACCATTTTTGGCCCTTGCGTTGCTTTTATTGAAATAAAGTTTTCAATCGCTAATGTATCAGCAACTTGACCGCCAAATCGCTCTGCTACAACCCCAGTATTGAGCCCTTTACGTGCTGAATAAATAGCTGCCGAAGCACCAGCTGGCCCACCACCGACGACAAGTACATCAAACACCGACTTTTCATTGAGTGATGCTGCTTGGCGCTGTGCACCTTTGCTATCCACTTTATTTAAAATATCAGTGAGGCTCATGGCCCCTTGGCTAAAGGGTTCACCATTTAAATATACAGCGGGTACAGCCAGTATGTTTCTTTGCTCTACTTCATCTTGAAATAATGCCCCATCAATCATGGTGGCTTTAATATTGCTATTTGTTGCTGCCATAGTATTAAGTGCCTGCACAACTTGCGGGCAGGTTTGACAACTCAAGCTAATGTACACTTCAAAATTAAGTGTTTGCTCAAGTGTTTGTATTTGTTCAATGTCATCTTTACTTGCTTTACTAGGGTGACCACCCGTATGTAATAGCGCTAACACTAAACTAGTAAATTCGTGTCCCATAGGTACACCTGCAAAGGTAATATGGGTGTTTTTTTCTGGTGAATGCACCACCATAGAAGGCCTGCGGGCGCTAGTATCGGGATTATTTATTACACTAAACTTATCGCTTAGTGACGCTAAATCGTTTGCAAGACTTTCTACTTCTGTTGATTTTTTGCTGTCGTCCAAGGCGATAAGCAGCTCAACAGGCTGAGTCAGCGATTCAAAATGGCTTTTTAGTTGGTTCTTTATGTTGTTATCTAACATGGCTTAGCCCCTTAAGGAAAATTAAAACAGCAAGGTTCCCATGCCATCAGTGCATGTGCGAAATTTTAGAAACGTGTGATGGCGTGGGAAAGTGCCCAGTGAACCTATACAGACTCACTGGTATTAGAGTCATGTTCTACTCTAAATTTAGATAGTGGTAAGGTTTAAATCTTACCAACTAGGTCTAGTGAAGGTGCTAATGTGTCTTCACCTGGCTGCCAAGATGCAGGACAAACTTCGCCATCATGTGTTGCAATGTATTGGGCTGCTTGCACTTTACGAACAAGTTCTTTAGCACTGCGACCAATGCCTAAGTCATGTGTTTCAACAACTTTAATTTCGCCCTCTGGGTTCATTACAAATGTACCGCGAAGTGCTAAACCGTCATCTTCAATCATGACACCAAAGTTACGTGTAATGCGTCCTGTTGGGTCGCCAATCATTGGGTAAGTAATTTTACCGATTGTATCTGACGTGTCATGCCATGCTTTGTGCGTAAAGTGTGTATCAGTTGATACTGAATAAACTTCAACGCCCATTTCTTGTAACTGTGCGTAATGATCTGCAAGGTCACCTAGCTCTGTAGGGCATACAAACGTAAAGTCAGCTGGGTAAAAGAAAAAGATAGACCACTTACCTAATACGTCTTTTTCAGTGAGTTCTACAAAGTCACCATTGTGGTAAGCTGTTGCATTGAAAGGTTGTAATTTTGTGTTAATCAATGAAGTGCTCATAGTATTCCTCATTTATGTTTAGTGTATTTATAAAAAGTTAACGCTGTATGCGTTGGCTTGATTAATACAATAAGGCCATTGAGAAATTAAATAAAATTGATTGTTTAGATTAAAACAATCGATTTTTAAGATTGCAAACCCAAAGAGTGATCTACTGCTTATTTTTAAGCGTTAAAGCAGTTACAACTCAACTACCACTCATAGTCAGTTGCGCTATATAGATTTTAATAAGATTACACTGCACATCCTTGCTACAATAACGTGGTTTACATTACACAACCTTCAAAGGCATTTCATTTATGGAAAAATTCGTCAATCACATTCAACTTGGCTATATGGGCTTATTGCCATTTTTAGGCTGTGTGGGCTGGCCACTAATGGTTGGCAGTAACAGTGTAAATTTAGAGTTTTTTAGTTTTTACAGCATTGCTATTTTAGCGTTTATGGCGGGTAATTTATGGCATGCAGGCCAACAAAGCTTTGCCGATGCGATTAAAGCAGTGCTACCGGTCATTCCTATTCCGTTTTTATCATTCTTACCGATTGAGTGGATGCTTGCTTGGTTAGGCGCGAGTTTTTGGTTAGTACTGATTTTTGAAAAGGCCACAATACAGTGGCAGGGTTATCATAAAGATTATCAAAAAATGCGTTTTGTGCTCACATCAGTGGTATTTGTGTGTCATATCTTAATTATTGGTATGAGTATTTACCCTAAATAACACGCCATGGCTTAACCATTGGTCTGTAATAGGGTAACATCCGTGCACTGTATTGAGAGGACACACCATGATAGACCAATTACGCCAACAGCTTACTGACCTTGGTGAGAATTTTGTAGAAAAAAACGCGGCTTTTAAAATTAAAGTTATCCCGTTTTTTTGCGCTATTAGCATAAAAAAAGATCATAAAAGTGAGGGGCGTCTTTCTTTTTATTCAAATCAGCTCATTGAAATATTTATGGTGGTGTTGTTTGTTTTATTTGGCTTAGCCATTTACGACCCTCAAGCCGGTTTTACTCATGGCCCTATTCATATTGTGTTTGCTATTTTGATTACCTTTAACTTAATTCTTAAACAAGTTGCCATTGAAGGGTTAAAAACGCGTTTAGCTATGTATAGGTTGCATCAACAGCTGATTAATACACCGCATCCTGACACATCGCTTGTTACTAATAAAAACATATAATTTAATATGTATTTAAACCCAAATTGGAACATACTCACGGTAGGTGATGGCGACTTATCGTTTTCAAACGCGCTTTACAACCACATTAAACCGCAAAAGTTAGTTGCCTCAACCTATGATGCAGCTGCAACTCTTACAGAAAAATACCCCGATAACGCGCTTGCCTCACTTAAAGCACATAAAATTGATGTGCTTAATGAATTTGATGTCACCAACACACAATGTTGGCAACAACTAGCCGAGCACCTAAACAGCTTTGATGTAGTGATTTTTCAATTTCCACTTATTCCTGCGTTTATTGGTCGCGACGCATTTGAGAAAAATACACGTAATAACAGCATGAACGTGCTTAACCGTGCGTTACTGCATCAATTTATAAAATATGCCAATGAGTTTGCCTTGAACCCACAAGGCCCTGGGTTATGCTATATAACCTCAAAAGATGTTAAACCGTATCGTGAGTGGAATATTGAGGGGAGTTTAAATACCCATTTAAACGTGGCATACCAAGGACAAATGTCATTCGATATCAGTCGCTTTGATGGCTATAAAATTCGCAATGTCGACCGTGACAAACACGTCAAAGACACCAGCGGTATTACTTATGTATTTAGTGAAAATACACTACCCGAACTAAGTGATATGTTAACAACCCCTAATTATCTAACTGATGATTATTGCCCGCTTTGTCGTGTGGGGCCGTTTTTAGCGGATGAAGATAAAAACAAACATTTTTCCGCTAAAAAGCACCAGCAAATGCTCAAACTAGAGCAAGACTGGCAGCAATGGTTAACAGCGTTTTATAAGTCAAGTTAGTCACAAAGTGCAGCTTGCTTTATTAAGTCAGCTGCTTTTTCTGCAATTGCTATTACCCCAGCATTGGTATTTCCGGTAATAATACTGGGCATAATAGAGGCGTCTACCACCCGTAAATTTTGCACACCGTGAACACGTAATTCGCTATCAACCACAGCCATATCGTCTTGGCCCATTTTGCAGGTTCCTACGGGGTGATATTCTGTATCGGCTGTTTGCCTAATAAACTCAATAAGCTGCGCATCATCATTAATATCAAGCGGATACACCATATCTGCACGAATAGTATCAAACGCTTTGCTTTGCATTATGCTCAATGTTTTTTTAAGCCCAAGTAGCATAACCTGTAAATCATCGGGGTGGCTTAAATAATTAGGATCAATGAGTGGCGCACTTAAAGGGTTGGCATCCGCTAAACGAATAGTGCCGCGGCTTTTAGGGTGCATTATGCTGCTATGAATACTGTATCCATGGCCATAATGCAGTTTACGGCTGTGATCGTCCACCAGCCCAATAACAAATTCAAGTTGCACATCGGGCACAATAGAATCTGTAAATAAGTTTATAAACGCATGCGATTCGGCAAAGTTACTGGTTAGCTTTCCTTCGCGTTTGGCAAACCAATCAACGCATCCTTTTGCAATATTAAACGCACCACTGGCACTTATTCCAAATGTGCCTTGCGAATATTTTGCTTTGTATAATGGCACAACGGTTAAGTGATCGTGCAAATTACTGCCTACACCTTCTAATGGCGTTACAAGCTCAATGTTATGCTGCTTTAAATGATCTGCAGGCCCCACTCCCGATAACATTAAAAGTTGGGGAGAGTTAATCGCACCGGTACTTAAAATAACTTCTTTATGGGCATTTAGCACATAGCTTTTATTATTAACGGCAACTGTTACACCAGTTGCAGATTTCCCGCAAAAATTAATTTTATTTACCTGCGCATCAGTGAGCACGGTTAAGTTTTTACGAGCTAAATTAGGTGTTAAGTACGCTTTTGCCGCACTGCAACGCTCCCCTTTATGTTGAGTGACCTGCGATAACCGCGCACCTAGCTGTTGCTGCGCATTAATATCGTCATTAAGGGCCACGCCTTGCTCTTGGCATGCTTTTAAGAACAGCTGATTAACTGGGCTTGGTAAACTTAGCTCTTGCACATGTAAGGGGCCATTTACACCATGATATGGGCTGTTGATAAAGGTTTTGTTGTTTTCAGCTTTGATAAAATAAGGCAGCAAACTGGTATAATCCCAGCCGGTATTTCCCATAGCGGCCCAGTTGTCGTAGTCTTTTTTATTCCCCCTAATGTACACCATGGCATTGATTGAACTTGAACCACCAAGCACTTTACCTCTGGGCATAAACCCACAGCGGTTATTAAGCTCTTTTTGTGGCACCGTGTTGTAATGCCAGCTATTAATGCCATAAGGCACACTAGCTGCAACTCCCGCAGGCATTTGCACCATGGCACTTTGGTCACGGCCGCCGGCTTCAATTAAACACACACTCACATTTTTATTTTCAGATAATCGCGAGGCAACAACACAGCCAGCACTGCCTGCGCCAATCACAATGTAATCAAATGAGGTGGTATGCATAAAATATCTCCCATTAAAAAATCTACTTTGCATGGATTATCTACTAAAAACTTGATATTTTTAGACACCTCTTCACTAATGCAATTGTTATGAGCAGCCTAATTAAAGCCACTTCTTTACAGGGAATTGATACATTAATTACCGAACTAGGTGGTGATACAGCATGCATCATGCGCCATTGCGCCATTGAGGTAACGTTAAACTCCCTTGAAACCCAAAGCTTAACTTATCGCCATTATGCCGAACTTTTAGAATACTGCGCTCATAGCTTAAACTGCCCAAGTTTTGGCCTTAAACTCGCTAGCAAACAAAGTTTTGATATTTTAGGGCATATCGCTATCGCCGCTAAAAGTGGAACTGATTTAGGTGAAGCGCTTACATGGGTAATTAAATACCTGCACTTACATACACCCGCACTTAATTTAACCACGCATACACTTGAAGATGACCAAAATATATTTTTATCATTCGAAATAAAACTCAAGCCTTTACCTGTTATAAATCAAGTTATTGAATTAACAATTGCACTGGCGCTCGCTACCTTAAAAAAAGTGAGCCAAAATCAATGTAAACCCATTAAGGTATTTTTACCGCAAAAGATTGATGCAAATATACGGGCTTATCATCAACACTTTGGCTGTAACGTTATTGAACACAGAAATAGCGCCGGTATTTTAATCGCCAAAAACGATTTATTATTGCCACTTAATGTTTCTGATCAACACAAAGTACAAGCCGCATTAAACTTTTTAGCCGCTAATAATGCGCATACTCAGTCGTTACCTTCGCAAGTAAGTGCACTTATTCGACCCATGCTGCCCCTTTTTCAATGCTCAAACCAAACGATAGCAACGGCACTTAATCTGCATCCTCGCACCTTGCATCGTGAACTTAAAAAACATAACACCAGCTTTGTAAAACTAAAAGATGCCACTCGCCGCGCATTATGTGAACACTATTTAATGCAAAACCAATTTTCTATTTCACAAATATCCGAGCTGTTAGGTTATCAAGAACAAGCCACATTAAGTGCCAGTGTAAAACGCTGGTTTAACTGCTCTGCCCGCGCATTTAGAGCAAAATATTGTTAAACTGCAAAGCTGTGTAAAATACATAAAAAGGCTAAACATGAATTTTGTGATTGTAGGTACCAATTTTATTAGCGACACCCTACTTGATGCGGCAAGTACTCTGAGTAATTTTAATTTATACGGTGTGTGTTCTCGGGCAGAAAGTAGCGCTGAGCGATTTTTAGCTAATCACCCCACTCATTCTCAAGCAAAAATATTTACCTCCATTGACGCTGTTTGCCAAGACGAGCTTGTAGAGGCAGTATATATTGCCGCACCAAATAGTCTGCATAAAGACTATGCAGTGCAATGTTTAGCTGCGGGCAAACACGTACTTGGCGAAAAACCCTCAGCAGCAAATAGTCATGAGCTTACTGCTATTTTAACGGCTGCTCAAAAACATCAACGTTTGTACATGGAAGCGATGATGACAACGCATTTACCTAACTTTGCTGTTTTAAAAAACGCATTAAAAAGAATCGGTACACCGCGTAAATTTATTGGCCAATTTAGCCAATATTCGTCACGTTACGATAAGCTCAAAAACGGCGAGCGCCCTAATACCTTTTTGCCTGAATTTGCAAATGGCGCATTAGTAGACTTGGGTATTTACCCACTTTATTTACTTATAGCACTGTGGGGCGCACCAAACAGTGTGCACGCCAGTGGCGTATTACTAGAAACCGGTGTTGATGGTGCCGGCGATGTACTTTTAAATTATGCAGATAAACAAGCGGTAATTAGTTATTCAAAAATATCGCAAGGCGAGAACATCACCGAAATACAAGGTGAGTTAGGCCGTATTCGTATTGAAGCTGTATCGCAACTTAAAAAAGTGGAATTCATCGCTAATAATGGCCAAAAAGAAACAATAAGTGCAGATTTTGATGAGCATTTTATGAAGTATGAAGTGGCGCACTTTATTGAGATGATTGAGCAAAATGCATTAGAGTCACATATTAACAACCACCAGCTTTCACGCGATGTGATGACGGTACTCGATACCGCCCGCGCACAATTGGGCGTTATATACCCTGCCGATAGTAAAGCTGAGCTATAAATTTTTACTCAATCAGTCAGCCCTCATTACCCGCCACCTCAATCTTAAAAAGAGTAACGCTTATTTTTCATTCAGCCCAGTGATAGCCTCTCATCACTGGGGACTCCATGTAAAACGTTAATTTACATTTACCTGCGTAGGTAAAAGCAGGTAATATGCGCCGCAATTAAATGGCAATATTTAAGGACGACCATGCAAAAATCAACCAAAGAGCTATTACTGGCTATTTTATGCATATTGCTTGCAATGATCACTATTCAGTCTGGGGCTTCACTGGCTAAGCAGCTTTTCCCTATTGTTGGCCCTGAGGGCACAACGGCCTTACGTTTAGGTTTTTCTGCCGCTATTCTTTGTTTAATTTTTAAACCTTGGAGACACTTTCCGGTTGCAAGCCAGCGTTTACCCATCTTAATTTATGGTTTGAGCCTAGGCGGCATGAACATTCTATTTTATTACGCCATTGAACGTATTCCACTGGGTATTGGTGTTGCGCTTGAATTTACCGGGCCACTTGCCGTTGCGTTATTTTCATCAAGACGAAAGCGTGATTTATTTTGGGTTGCTTGCGCAATAACCGGAATATTATTACTGTTACCCGATATGAAAGGCCAAGAAAGTTTAGATCCAATTGGCGTGATTTTAGCTCTAGCAGCGGGTGCGTGTTGGGCAGGTTATATTTTATTCGGTAAAAAAACCGGCAGCCAAAGCTCTGGTGGCGCAACGGTAGCGATGGGCATGACCATTTCAGCTATTGTGCTTGTACCTTATGGTGGCATATCACAAAGTGCCGCATTTACTTGGGATATTATTCCGTTAGGTATTGCCATTGCGGTACTTTCAAGTGCCCTACCTTACACTTTAGAAATGATCACGCTGCGTAATATGTCGCCGCAAGGGTTTAGCATTATGATGAGCCTTGAACCCGCTATTGCAGCACTCGCTGGCTTAGTTATTTTAGGTGAACTACTTAGCATTTGGCAGTGGCTTGCTATTTTATTAGTTATTATTGCCTCGGTTGGCAGCTCAACGTCAAACAGTAAAAAGCAGCCAGCTCCTGCTTAATATTTAATTAAATATTAAGCTACCGAGACACACAAAACCCACGCTATTTGCTTGGGTTTTGCAGTTAAGTTATTCACTATTTTATAGGGGATGGCTGGCCATGTGGGCTTGAGCGCAAATATTGCTTTGGTGCCTGCACTTGCGCGCCCAACTCGGCCGCAGCATGCCAAGGCCAATGTGGGTTATATAAAATACCCCGCGCTAAAGCGACACCATCAGCACGTTCATCACTGAGAATACTTTCAGCTTGCTGCGCCTCGGTAATTAAACCCACCGCTATCACTGGCATATTCACAACCTGTTTAATGGCGGTTGCAAACGGCACCTGAAAATTCTTAGCAACAGGTATATCTTGCTCAGGGCTTAAACCCGCAGTGCTTACATGAATAAAGTCACACCCTAACGCGTCAAGCGCTTTTGCCAGTTCAATTGATTGCGGTAAATCCCAACCACCATCAACCCAATCGGTTGCTGAAATACGTACACCCACCGCTTTATTGCTTGGAAATGCCGTTCTTACAGCTTTAAATACGTCGAGTAATAATCGCATTCTATTTTCTAGGCTACCACCGTATTGATCATCACGTTTGTTTGCCAGCGGCGATAAGAACTGGTGTAGCAAATAACCGTGTGCGCCATGTATTTCTATTAAATCAAGGCCCAACTCGTCAGCGCGCTTTGCCGCATTAACAAAGTCACTTATGAGCGAATCTATATCATCTTGGTTCATCGCTTTGGGAGTGGGGCTGTTTTCATCATAGGCAATGGCTGATGGCGCAACCGTTTGCCAACCATTGAGGTGATCGGGCATAAGTACCCCACCGCCATCCCATGGTTTATCGGTTGACGCTTTTCGACCTGCATGGGCTAATTGAATACCAATAGGCATTGGGCTGTATTGTCTTACGGCCGTTAAACTTTTTGCTAATGCAGCTTGGGTAGTATCATCCCATAATCCTAAATCGGCGTAACTAATTCGCCCTTCGGGATTAACGGCCGTCGCTTCTAAAATAAGTAAACCCGCTCCACTTAAACTCAATTGCCCTAAATGAATGGTATGCCAGTCACTTGCAGCGCCATTGTTGGCCGAGTACTGGCACATGGGTGCAATAATAATTCGATTATCTAGGCTTAACTTACCAAGTGACAATGGTGAAAACAGCTTTGACATTATAAATCCTCATATAACTAACTCACAGCCACAACTAAATTGTGCTGTTGGTGTTATCAATAATTAAACGTGTATTTATAAAGGTTATGGGGGGGAATATTCATTTTTATAGTGTTTATAAAAATATAAGTAATGACGTTTTAAACTATTCATTATCCAGTTTTTATCTATATTAGGCACAGTTATTATTTTGGTTGATTTTAAAGCAACGCCTTTGTTTATTTAATATACAGCGTGAAACACTCAAACTCACTTTTATATTTTTATTCTAAAAAAGTGAATTAAAATTCATATTTTTATTTCCATCACTAAAACACCCTGATACTATTAGCGCTCATTTATAAACACATTTTATTGAACTAGGATCACTTTTTATGTTTAAACCAAGCCTGTTAACCTTGGCTGTATCAAGCGCACTGAGCGGTGTATTATTTAACCTGAGATCTGCTTAAGCGATAACTAGTGCGTTGAGCTCTACGTCAGTTAAATTAAGGTGTGGCTTATTTTCTTTCAAGCAATAAGCCACCAACCCAGCTACTAAATTCAACATAAAACCGTTCATACTCCGATGTCTCGAATGTTCAATGAAGGATATGTTCTTGAGTTGATCATTAATTGTCTCGATTATAAACCGCTTTGAAAGCATCGCTCTATCCCATAATGACATCGCTTTTGCTTTCATATTTTTGCGAACAGTCGTAATGAGCTTCACACCTTTATCGAGTAAATCCGCTTCTAAGGCTTTACTTAAATACCCTTTGTCACCATACAATTTGTCTGTAAGGCAGCTCGCTAATTCACGCACTGGTTGCGTATCATGCACATTACCTGTTGTCACTTTGGCAGCGACAATTTCACCGTGGTGATTAACTATTAAATGCAACTTGAAGCCATAAAACCAACCCATCGTTCCTTTGCCTCGCTGGGCTATTCCATCAAAGGTTTTGTGTCTGGGAATACGAATATTATGACACACCTTAATACATGTAGAATCAATGAATTCAACGCCTGTGGGTTTACCTTTAAGTGAAGTAAAATAAGCACACATCGGTACAAGTATCCTCGGCATAACGGCTAAAAATCGTGTGTAACTGAGTAAGTTAGGAAATTCACTTTTATACATAAGTGAAACATAGCCAAGATAGTAATTTTTAAAATCACGGTGATGTGACATATGAAAACTAATGACAATTGTCATGATTTCACTGGTCGTCATACGTCCTGCTCGTTGACGTTTTTGGGTACCGTCTTCGAGTAATTGTTTTTCCCATTGAGGTATAAATACTTTGCAAAAATCGTCGACATCGCAAAACAATTCAACTAATTTAATCATGCCTGTTCCTTGTTTATCCAATCGTTCTTGGTCGAAAGATCGGATCTCGGAACAGGCATTTAGTTCAATTTTCTTAAACGAGATTCAGGTTATTTAGCAGTAATGCAGTGGCACAAGAGCAAGTTATTGAAAAGAACAAATCGCTTGAAGTTATTGAGGTTACAGCAACGCGCCGAAGTGGCTCAATTCAAGCTGCGCCTCTTAACATTACCGCGCTCGATGCTGATGTAATGAAAGATCAAAACATCAGTGAGTTGGCCGATGTAGCACGTTGGGTACCGGGCTTAACAATTACAGATCAAGGTGGCCGTGCCGGTTCACCTATTATAGTCCGTGGTTTAAATACTAATTCATCAGGGCCTTCATCAGATGGTGGCACTGTTGCCACTTATATTAATGAAATTCCTGTCTCAGTTGATATGCGTTTAGTTGATGTAGAGCGAGTAGAAGTGCTTATTGGGCCGCAAGGCACATTATATGGCGCAGGCACACTAGGCGGTGCTATTCGCTATATGCTTAAAGAGCCAGAGCTTGATTTCACCTCAGGTGAAGTATTTGGTGATGTTTTTCAAACTCAAGAAAGTGATTCAATCGGTGGTGAAGCGGGCTTTATCTTCAATTTACCTTTAATTGAAGACAAACTGGCGGTACGTACCAGCTTAAATATTTATGAAGACCCAGGGTTTATTGACTACGGCTATACCGTTCGTGAACCAGGTGTGTCGATAACCGACCCTGATTGGACAAACCTTGATGCAGTCAACAGCAATCTTAAAAATGTAAAAGACGCCAACGGTGAAACAACCACAACTGGCCGTATTTCATTGCGTTACAAAGCAAATGAGTCATTCGAAGGTACATTAAACTACTTCTATCAAAAGCAAGATACTGAGGGTCGTTCCATTGTTCATCACAACAGCCTTAATGCTAACAATGGCTTAAGTGATCGCATTGGCAAATACGAGTCAGCGTACCGTTATGAAGAGCCACGGATAAAAGAAGACCAATTATTGAGCCTTGAACTTAAAGCCGACTTAGGTTTTGCTGAGCTAGTATCAGCTACCGGTATTTCACAATTTGACGCCGATGGGCAACGTGATCAAACAGATCTTTTAATTCGCTTAGACTATGGCTACGAAGAGTTTCCTTCGTTTTCAGCATTTACCCGTGAAATTGACGAAAAAGACACCTTTACCCAAGAACTGCGTTTAGTCTCACAAAGTGATAGCGATTTAAGCTGGATTGTTGGTGGTTTTTACAACAAAACCGACACCGATGCATCAAGCAGAGAGTCCACACCAGGCTTTGATCAGTTCGCGGTTGATAATTTTGGTGGCGCACAACTTAGACCAGACTCTTTAGAGTATTTAGAAATTACTGGCAGCAAAGTCACTGAGTCTGCGCTTTTTGGTGAAGTGGGTTACCAAGTAACCGATAAACTCGACATTACTATTGGCGCGCGTTTTTACGAATACGACGTAGAATCAAAAGCGGCTTTTGACTTCCCATTAGCAAATACCTTGTATGAAGGTGCTGCACCTGATGCAATTTCAGTTAACTTTGAAGAGAACGAAGCCGGTGACAACGGTAATCTGTTCAAATTTAATGCTAAATACCAATTTACAGATTCAGTAATGGCGTATGCAACTATTAGCGAAGGATTTAGAATTGGTGGCTCAAATGGCTTAGTGCCTTGCCCAACACCTCTACCTGAGGATCAACAAACAGGCTGTGGTACACCTGATGAAATGTTGTATGAGGCAGATACAACCACCAACTATGAGCTAGGTTTTAAAAGTACCTGGTTTAGAAGCCAACTACACTTTAACGCTGCCCTATTCAATGTAGATTGGGATAACGCACAAATTGCCGGTGCAACAACAGTAGGTCAATTACCGTATTTATCAAATGCTGGTAGCGCAAATGCGAAAGGGATTGAGATTGCCACGCGTGCAATCTTATCAGACTCATTTACTGCCTATGCAACTTATGCCTATACAAAAGCAGAGCTAACCTCAGACGCTCCGTATTTATTTAATGCCGATGGCACTGATGGCGCAAAAGATGGCGACCGTTTACCGGGCTCACCTGAGCATCAGTTCTCTATGGGGATTAACTACCAAACAGAAGTGTTTAACGACAAAACCTTAGATATTAACTACGGTTTAACTGCACAAAGTGATGTAATTTCAAAAGTAGGCCTACGTGATAATGGTGAAGCACTCCCAGGTTATAGCTTAAGTAATATTTCAGCTAAATTAACCGCCGATGCATGGTCGACTACTTTATATGTAGATAACCTATTTAATAAATATGCGGTTACCTCTGTTCGTCGTTCAGATGCGGATATTACAACAGCCAATGGCGCAGACATACAACGTAACTATGGTTACTATATTAATCGCCCGCTTACTGTTGGCATTAAATTTAACTATAAGTTTGAAATATAATTAAACGATAAGTTTAAGTACAATAAAAAGGCTCAAATTAATTTTGAGCCTTTTTATTTGTAAGTACATTATTTATAAGAGTATTCATGCAGCCAAACTTAAAGCAACTACACCAAAGCGCTATAAACAACTTAAACCAAGGCAACATTCAGCAAGCGCATAAAGCACTGGTTGAGCTAGTGACACAGCAGCCTGACTTTGCTGATGGCTACTTTTTACTCGCCATGGTTAATTTACAGGTTGGCCAAATTTATAAAGCAATAAAGCTAATTGAAAAAGCATTAAGCTTTACTAAGTCTATTGAATATACAGCGCAACTTGCCAAGTGTTACGCCCTTACTGGCGATTTACAAAAAGCGAAAAGCACCGCACTCAGCGTTAAGCTTGAACATATTAGTAAAGCACTTGATGCCGATACATTAGGCGTCGCACTCAACCAAGCGGGTTTACATCAGCATGCTGCTGACTATTTTAAATGCGCGTTAAGTTTGGCTGAAGCGAGTAATACTGGTCAGCCGCAGTTTTATTATAACTATGGGGTATGTGCTAAATTTTTAGGCCAGTTTGAAAAGGCGCAGCACGCGTTTGAAAATGCCATTGCACTGAATCCGCTTCATCATCAAAGTCATTTTGCTTTAGCTGATTTAACTAAAGTCACTGAGCAAAACAACCACATAGCGCGATTAAAAAACGTATTTGAACAGGTCAATCATCCTGACGCTAAACTGCATATAGGTCATGCGCTCGCAAAAGAATATCAAGACTTAGGAGAGTTTTCAGCAGCCTTTGCCGCGTTACAACAAGGTAAAGCAGCAAAACTCGCTAATAAGGCGTTTGATAATCAAGCGTCTGAGGCTTTATTTGCACATATAAAACAGCTCAGTGATAAATACAAAAACCAACAAACAGCTGGCAACCAAAGCAGTGAGCCAATTTTTGTATTAGGCATGCCGCGCTCTGGCACCACATTAGTTGAACGCATTTTATCAAGCCACAGCGACGTACAATCGGCGGGCGAGCTGCAAGACTTTGGCCTAAGTGTAAAAAAACTTAGCCAAACGCACACGCCTCAAGTACTCGATATAGACACCTTAAACCAAGTTTACCAGCTTGATTTTGCAAAACTTGGCAGTACTTACCTTGAAGCAACGCGCGTTGTAACCGGCAGCCATAAACACTTTATTGATAAACTACCGTTTAACTTTTTTTATATTGATTTAATTACCAAAGCCCTGCCAAACGCCAAAATAATTTGCCTACTTCGCGACCCCATGGACACCTGCATTGGTAACTATCGTCAGCTATTTACTATTAACAACCCGTATTATGCTTACTCGTTAGACTTACTCGACACCGCTAAATTTTACAGCCGCTTTTATAAACTGATACAGCACTTCAGCGCCCTGCACAGCAATATTAAACTAGTAAAATACGAAGAACTCATCGCCGCACCAGAGCAAAAAATAAAAGAATTAGTGAGCTATTGCGACTTAGACTGGCAACCACAGTGCCTTGATTTTCATTTAAACACCGCACCGGTTTCAACCGCCAGCAAAATGCAAGTGCGCCAACCGCTTAACAACAAAGCCATAGGCCGCTGGAAAAAGTTTAAACCCCATACAGACGCAGCGCAGTCTTATTTAGTTAAGGAAGGAGTTTTAGGTTTAATTAAATAACAAAAAATATTACGTGGACGGATAGTTCAGTTTGATTAATTTAAAAGTTAGCGGATGGATATAATTTTTTAGGCTGAATGTATTTGAGGTTTTTTCTCTGTTAACTTACCCTACTCCACTTAAGGAAAAATCCAACGCTACCATAAAAAACTAACAAAAAGTAATGCACCAATTACTACAGCAGCTATAAATAAGTATTTACCAAGCTTAGCATTGTGTTTAAGAGATTCTTGGTGTTTAGCCTTAAGCATAAGTAATTGTGCTTCGTTTAAATCGGAACAATGCGTACATTTATCCAAGAATTCAGAATAATACAGTTCACACCTATCACATCGCTTTTGTTTAGGTTGCTTAGATCTCCATGATATGCTCATCCCTAAAGACATTATAACTTCCACTCGAGAGTACCAGCGTACTCAACCTTAACCAGCCTACCATTTAATAACGCAGGCTTAAATCGCCATAGCTTTAAAGCCCGTAAACCTTCCTTTTCAAATACACCTTTTGGGGCAGATTCAATTACTTCAACTCTTTCTAACGCTCCAACTTCATTAATTATTGCTTTGAATTTTAAGTAGCCCTCTACGCTATTTTTAGCCGCATCTTCAGGATATTTTGGTTCAATCTTCACAACCCATTTAGCAGGTGAATCTGTTTGCGCATTGATATACACAATACTTGAATTTGCCGCTTTATCAGTACTATTACAACCAACCAGTAAAAGGACTAAAAATATAGTTATGTACTTCAAAGACACTCCTAAAAATATAGCTCAGTTAAATGTACAACTAGTTGTTAAGTTTACTAAGGTGTACAGCAGCGCTAAACGAACTTACTAAAATACTCCCAACAAAAAACGCTTTTCTATGAACGTATAAACCTAGACAAAACATTTCAAAATTTATCTTAAACCTCTTTTTTAGTGTCATTTTCATCACGAACTCTGATCAAGCGGGTTGATATAATAATTAACACACCGCAAACTATCCCCAAACCAATGGACTTACTTAATCCCAGTGATCCTAAAACAGGTTTTATCATAAAATAATTAAAAATAACCATAGGTAAAAGCGCAACGAAAAACACTTTTACATTAAAGGTTACTGCAAATGGTTTTTTGCATTGTGGGCACTCTCTTATCTTGCTCCAACTTTGTAGCGCTTTAGAAAAAAATCCAATTTTTTCTTCACAATGAGGACATTTATAAAATTGTTCATTCGCCTCAAAACCATCCTCTACTTCATGACTCGTTATTGGATTTTCAAGGCGATTATTTAACTCTTTCTTTAGTTCATTTGTTCTTTCAGGATACGCTTCTTGATCGATAGCACGTAATGACTCTTCTAGCTCTGAAATTGAATATTCTGAGTAATTTGGTTCCATACCTGTGTTCTCCTTGTTTAATAAAGCCCACTGAGAAATAGTTTCGTTAAAGTATCCTCAAGAGGCGCTAGTCGACTGTTTTTTTTATATAAATAAAATAAATGAAAGGTCGCTATAAAGGGTGCAATAATAATATATATAAAAATAAATTCTTGCGGTTTCATCGTACTAAATTCAGTCGTAGTTAAAACGACAGGACAAAAACTACAACCTAATAACAATCCAACTATCACAATAATAGGATGCTTTAATACCGTTAATTTTTTCATCGTTTTTATTAATGAATGTAGTGACCATAAACCATATGCACCACCCAGCAAAAAATAGCCCAATAAAGGATTTAATGTAACTGAAAATACAACCCAACCAAATATACTATAAATCAAATAAAGCAATAACGTAGGTATAAAAACAAAAGCAGTATAAAGAGATATTATTTTTTGTAATTGAGAATTACTCATACGTTTTATAAACATCCAAAACTATGTTTAATTGCTGGCTAAAGCATCGTACGATTGCAATATGTCGCTTTTTCAAAATCACTAATATTCATTGCAATGTTAGGAATTTCAGGAAATAAAGTAACAAGCTTACTAACAATTACTCGTGAGAGGTTCGCTTTTTGCTCTGCTGTTCTTCCTTGCATTATATGGGCAAACACATGGATAAAGTCTTCACGCTTATTCCCCACAGAGAAAGTATTAAATGGATTTACTCTAACTTTTATATCACCTTCATCGAATAAACCTGTAGCGTGAGCTACAAAATGAATTTGTTCAATAATGTATTCCTCGCTATGTGACCCAAAGTAAACGTCCGGTGATCATCACCTAGATATTGATATTCCAAGGCAATAATTGTTCTATGTCTGGCTCAGGCTGACAAAGCTCATCGAGGCAATGCATGATGTAATCAAATGGCGTTAAGCCGTTGGATCTTGCAGTTTATACCGAAAGAAAAACTATGCCGAACACATGCTGCCCAATTTCATAAGTGTGCTGGTATTACTGTCATTTGACTGTAAGGATCCAGTTTCTATTCGGCATAGTTTAATCCTAGAACTACAAGCTGGTGAGAAAACCTAACAACTTATCGCTCGGTTTATAGTGAAGATCACTGTGCTTATTAAATGGCGCTACTTTCGCTAATGCTGCTTCCTTCAGTGCCATATGAGCATGTAAGTATCTTTGTGTCGTTTGTGTAGATTCATGTCCAAGCCACATCGCTATTACCGTGGTATCAACACCTGCGCTAAGCAGCTCCATTGCTGCGGTGTGTCGAAGCACATGAGGTGTTACATGCTTCTGCTTCAGCGATGGACATTGAATACTGGCATTAGCAGCATGTTTCTTTACTAAATACTGCACACTGTCTGCACTAAGACGATTGCCGCGTATTGTTGGAAACAGTATATCCTCTTCCATACCAGGAAGCGCTAACAGCCAAGTTTTCATGATACGAACAGCAGGTTTGGTTAAAGGAGTACTTCTTTCTTTCCGACCTTTGCCAAGACATCGGACATGCGCCCCTTGGTCAAGAAATAGGGACGTACTATTGAGCCCGATGATTTCAGAAAGACGCAGCCCTGTCTGTAACGCTAAAAAAAGTAGAGCGTGATCACGATGGCCTATCCACGTCGTTTTATCCGGACTTGCCAGTAATGCCTCTATTTCCGTTCGCTCCAAGAAGTGGATCAGCCTCTGCTCATGTCGTTTACTAGGGATAACTAATACTCGCTGAATTTGTGCGCTATACCCAGGCTCTTCGTATTCTAAAAAGTGGAAAAATGAATGAATGGCAGTCAGACGTAAATTTCTTGTGCGAGCACTGATTACTCGGTGCTCTTCAAGATCATTAAGAAATGCGCTAACTAATTCTGCGTTGATATCTTCTAGCGTTAGCGCAGATGGCGCTTTCCCTAGCTGTTTTTTTGCAAACACCAATAGCAGTCGAAAGGTGTCTCGATAGGAGTATATCGTGTTGTGACTGACGCGTTTTTGATTGATTAAACGAATAGTAAACCAACGTTCAAGCAAGCACGGAAATGCGGTAGTGGCTTTCATAGTTCAGCCTCCAAACGTGTTTCTAAGCGACGCGCAGCAAGTTCCAGTAGCTCTGGACAGGCAGATAAATACCAATAGGTATCACGCACACAACTGTGACCGAGGTAAGTAGACAATTTTGGTAACAAGGTGTCTACCTTTTCTCCAGTTCTATACCATCGTAATAGCGTATTGACCGCAAAGCTATGTCTAAAATCATGGATCCGTGGTCCTGAGCTAGCATTTGGGGTACGTAATCCAATTTGTCGTGATAAACGTAAAAATACACGAGAAACATACTGCGGTAATAAACGGCCACCGCGCTCTGCTACCAAAAAGTACTCACTGCAAGGAGGGTTAATAAGTTCATCGCGACGGCGATCATACTCGACTAGAATACGCTGAGTACTTGCATGTATGGGAACGTAGCGTGATTTTCCAAACTTTGTATCGCGTACAGTGAGAATACAGTTCTCAAGATCTACATCTTGGCGTTTGAGAGTCAAAGCTTCGCTGATACGCAAGCCTGTTGTCGGTAAAAGACCAAAGAGGCAATGGTATGTCCAGCGCCTTAATTTGTTTACCGGTTTAAGAGCTAATGCGGCCTCCAACAATGCCTGTATCTCAATATCAGAGTAAATGTACGGTTTAGCAGAGCCGCTATAGGATAAAAGTCCAACCGGCGGTACCTCTGTGTGTATGTCCATTGTTTGCAAGTGCCGAGCAAACCCGCGAACATAGGCCAGTTTTATAGCCCAGCTAGCATTTTTTCCAGGCGATTGGGTTGCCCATTCAAGTGCAAGTTTGGTAGTGACAAAAGTACTACTGTACTGCTCCATAAACGTAACGAAGCCTTCTAAATCTCTAGCTGGTTGAATAAACTTGTGGCCCAGTCCGCGTCTAAGATCCACATATTCATGTAATATTTTACGTAAGGAGATCATTGTGCTACTCCCGGCCATGGCATGGCTAATGCTCTTAATCCATCAATATTAACTTTGGCATAAATACGTGTCGAATCATGGCTCTTATGGCGAAGTAGTTGACCAATTTCGGACAGTGAAGCACCTGCTTGAAGCAAGTTAGTTGCAAGGCTATGGCGAAAAATATGAGTCCCTTTATGCTTTAGTGTTAACTCAGCTCGCAGTAACGCTGCTTTAGCAATTTGTGAGATCCCAGCAGAGCTTGCAAACTGAGAATGTGGCGCCAATGAGCGTACAAAAACTGAACGGCTATCAGTCTTTGGCCGTGCGTTTTGTAAGTAATCTGATAGCGCCGCACCCACTTCAGGCAGCAAAGGCAAAGCAATAAGCGTTCGACCCTTTCCTCGAATGTTGAGGTTACCAGCATGCCAGTTGATGTCATCTAACTTCAACAGAGCTATTTCATTCGCCCTCAGTCCTAGCCGACTTAATAGCATAAGTACTGCGTAATCCCTTAAGCCAACGGCACTGCTCGTGTCGCAACTGTTCAGCACCTTTTGAATTTGGTTAGAAGATAGATGTTCTGGGAGGGTGGTTAGGCTCCATCTTCTGATACTAGGTACAGCAGAAGACAAATTGTAGGTTGTATACCCCTTATATAAAAGATACCTAGCGAACGCACGTAGTGTCCAACACATATTTTTTGCAGAGCTAGGGCTTTGGTCATGTGCGTGTTGCACTAGAAATTGCCTTACATCTTGTCCTCTTAAGCTTGAAAAGCATGAAACACCATCAGGGCAACACTGCCAAAGAAACTTCCTCAGTGGTATTCGATGTCTGATGACTGAAGTTTCACAAAGTCCATGATTTTGCATCAAATGCTGTTCAAAGTCCTGAATGATCTGCGACAGATGATCTAACACAATCGTTGCTGCTGCTGCTGTTGCATTGAGCGCTCTTAGCACTATAAGAAGTCTAATAAGAGCTGCGTGATCAGACAAAAAAGGATGTCGATTTTTTTGCCTAAATTTTTCATATTGTAGTACTGATGCTTCGTTAACATCAGTCACCTTATACTTTTTACTGGCTAACCATGCGCTATAATCAGCAGCAACTCTAATGTTACGAGCGCCACTCTGGTAGCAGTGACCTTCAGTAATTAGATGCTCTGCATAAGCCTTCATATAAACGCCCAAAGGGCCCGTATGAAGTCGCGCTATTGTTTTTTTACACTTGAAAAATGCCGAAACACTCATAATCCTTCTCCGTAAATTAATTATTAGAAGTCAGATCACACTATGCCGAAGCAATCATATGCAAGTATCTTTGTATTATAGGGTTCTAGCCAAGTGATTCGGCATAGTTTTTCTTTCGGTATAAAC
>NZ_AUTH01000018.1:0-4384 GCF_000497975.1 Pseudoalteromonas sp. TB41
TTCAAATACGATGCAAATAAAGATATTTACTTATGCCCCGCTGGTAATGAACTTCAAAATCGAATGCAGGTATTTGAGCAAGGTAAATACCTTGATGTTTACTTCAATCACATTGCTTGTCGAGATTGTAAAATAAGAAGTCAGTGCACTAACTCTAAAAAAGACCCTAGGCGAATAAGGCGGTGGGTGCATGAGATTCTGACAGAAGAAATGCTTCAAAAGCTAAAGAATGAACCTGAATTGATGCTTCATCGCAAGCAAACTGTTGAGCACCCCTTTGGCACAATTAAACTCTGGATGGGAGCTACCCACTTACTAACACGAGGTTTAAAAAGCGTGAGTACAGAAATAAGTCTTCATGTTCTGGCTTACAACTTCAGAAGAATGCTCACAATTATGGGAGTTAATGGTCTAAGTAAAGCGATTAGAGTAGCGTTGCTATAGCAGTTTCGCTCGCGCGGAGAAAATTGCAATACTGAGAAAAAATCGATCGCAACCATCCTAGATGGTTTTAAACTAAGAACATACCCAAGACAATTTATTAAAAATTAGTTTTTACACAGTCTGGGCACCGAACCGCCCGTCGACTCTAACTCATAATTGTCCAAATCCTAATCAGTAATACATCCACTATCCTCATAGTGACTTTTAAATAGGAGGTCACTATGAAACCAGAACTAAATCACAATGCTACTAGTGTGAAACGTCCTTTCAAGCTTGAAGAGATTTGGCGTATTCGCACTCGAATTGAAATTCAAAATAACTTGATGCAATTAGCTTTACTTAATTTGGCTATAGATAGCAAGCTAAGATCATGTGACTTACTCTCTTTAAAAGTTCGAGACGTCACTACTCTCGATCAAGTATTTGAAAGGGTTCAATTAACGCAGAAGAAAACTGGGATCGAAGTTCAATTTGAGATAACTCCGAGAACACAACAAAGTATTATCCATTGGATTCAAGAAGTTAAGTTGCAACCCAGTGATTATTTGTTTCGGAGTATACGTCGCTCCAATCAACCAATAAGCTATTCATATTACAGGTCTATCATCAGGAGCTGGGCTGAGCAATTAGGACTTGATTGCAAATTTGGACAGCATGATGTGCATGAACATCATTATCAGGACTGATTCCGATGTAAATCGCTTTGTAGGGCCACAAATGAATATGCATGGCTGACTCAGTATCAAAAGTTCAGGCTATTGATTTTTGCCTTATAAATCTACACAAATGACGAATGTTAGCCGATAGATACACGTTGAGGCGAGTGCGCACAGTGAAACTGTGTGCTTCTTACACTTTTAAGTGTGTAAATAATTTAAAATGCCACAGTCCCTAATGGTTTTGTTTTGATCACACTTTGACGCCATATTTTCGAGTGATGACTTTAATGCGTTTAGCTCTTCAATGCGAATAATGACGTCTGATAAATGCTTAGCTATTAACGTATTGATATTTGAACAGCTCTGATCTGGCTTCGAACGACTGTCCATGAGCGTTTTTACTTCCATGATAGACATATCCAATGAACGACACTGTTTAATAAATAGGAGTTGTTCAATAGTCCCCTTGTCGTAGACACGATAATTTCCACTTGAGCGCTTGAGCTCAGGCAATAGCCCTTTCTTTTCATAAAAACGAATGGTCTGAATACTACAACCTGTCGTCTTTGCGACATCACCAATTTTCATTTTTTACTCCTAACCGTTGACTCTATACCAAGTATAGACTTTATACTCATACTATTCATCAGTAAAGAGTGTGTTTCTAATGAGCGGATGTGGGTGCTAAGTTGAAATAAAAGACCAGTCTCAACGACAGGTTTTGTATTGGCTTTTGGGAATAAACGCGACAATGTTTGTTATAGAAATGGGGATCGGGTTGCTTGCTGATTCAACCGCATTAATAGCCGATTCACTTGATATGCTCGCCGACGCAGTTGTCTATGGTGTTGCCCTTTATGCTATTGGTAAATCGCTATTGCACAAAGCCAATGCGGCTAGAATTAGCGGCTTTTTTCAGATGGCACTGGGTGTGTTGATTATCATTGATATTGTAAGACGGTCAATTTACGGTAGCGAACCTGTATCGGGACTAATGATGGCTATGGGGGCAGTTGCACTGGTTGCTAATGTCATTTGTCTTGTGATCATA
This sequence comes from Pseudoalteromonas sp. TB41, assembly GCF_000497975.1. Classification (NCBI taxonomy): domain Bacteria; kingdom Pseudomonadati; phylum Pseudomonadota; class Gammaproteobacteria; order Alteromonadales; family Pseudoalteromonadaceae; genus Pseudoalteromonas; species Pseudoalteromonas sp. TB41. The sequence continues at coordinate 2,155 of NZ_AUTH01000018.1, forward strand.
CGCAAACAAAGAAATGAAGAAGTGCATATGCGGGCAAGCTGGATATTTTCAGCCAACGATGTGATTGCCAACTTAGGTGTTATCTCTGCTGGCGTTTTGGTGTTTTGGCTCGATTCTCGATGGCCTGATCTGGTTATCGGTGTGATAGTTTCGTGCGTTGTGTTGCGCGGGGCAAAAATGATCCTCGAAGATGCTGGAAATGAAAGACAGCGAGCGCTTAATGCGCAAAGTTGATAAGAAAATGCCAATTTTTAATTGCACATCAAAACTGCGTAGGTTGGCATGGCTACTTATTACTTTGCTCATGTGTCAATCGGGCTTTTCGTTCGCCGCTCAATGCGATGAATACTCTAAAACGTTTTTGTCCATCGACGATTTATCAATATAACTCACCTTTGCCCCAAAACGTGTTGAGGCGAATGCCTCAAAAGAGCGAAAACCAGTCATTGTAGTTCGAGCAATTTTACTTCGTATTGATATACTAATGTCATGATTAAAGTTGATTTTATGGTTGGACGATGAAAACAATAGGCAAGTTGGCTAAAGAACTTGATATAGGCGTAGAAACTATACGGTTTTATGAGCGGGAAGGCTTGATAAAACAGCCTCAAAAACCTCAAAATGGTTATCGTGTCTATGACGACTCAATCACCAAACAATTACAATTCATCTGTAAGGCCAAAGCACTTGGCTTTACTCTAAAAGAAGTGGCTTCATTGATGTCAATGGATGGCGATTGTGCCAAAGTAGAATCCCTAGGCTTGCTGAAATTGAACGTAATTCAAAATAAGATAGCTGACCTTCAACGCTTAGAAGTCGTCATAAAAGAAATGACTAATTCATGCCGCAACAATAACGATCAATCCCACTGCCCAATAATCGATTCGCTAAAATAGTATTGACTCCGTACCTACCTACGGAGTTCATACTCAAATCATTCAAATAATGTTAGACGTTAAAAATGATTAATAAGATTTTAGATAAAGTTAGCTCAGGTGGTGTTTGGCTTGCGGCTCTTAGTTGTACGGGGTGCTTCCCCGCACTCGGCTCGTTAGCATCAGCATTAGGATTAGGCTTTCTCTCTCACTTTGAGGGAATTGCTGTAAATACCTTGTTACCTATATTTGCAACTCTGGCATTGTTGGTAAATTTGTATAACTGGTATAAAAACCAAAATCATGCGAGAGGTATTCTTGGGGTTATTGGCCCTATAGCGGTTTTGTTAACCCTCTATCCACTATGGCAATACGAATGGAGCACTTATTTGTTTTATGTAGGTATTTGTTTGATGATTGTAATGTCCGTATTAGACATTGTTAAACCTTTGAAGGAGCAAACATGCAAAGTATAGAGTTAAATTCTACCATTACTTGCCCTGAGTGTGGCTTCAGTAAAACTGAAGAAATGCCAACCAACGCTTGCCAGTGGTATTATGAATGTGAATCTTGCAAAGTTCTCCTAAAGCCTTTGAAAGGCGATTGTTGCGTATATTGCTCTTATGGAACAGTGAAATGCCCGCCAATTCAAGAAGGTCAAAGTTGTTGCGATAGCTAAATGACAGTCTATTAATGGCAATGAGAAGGCATAAAAAGAAATAGTGAAATGTCAGCAATCGTATCATTGCAGCCTTTATCACTAAGTCACTCAAGGGCTGCTTTTGGCACAGACTGTGTAAAAACTAATTTTTAATAAATTGTCTTGGGTATGTTCTTAGTTTGAAACCATTTAAGATGGTTGCGATCGATTTTTTCTCAGTATCACAATTTTCTCCGCGCGAGCGAAACTGCTATAGCAACGCTACTCTAATCGCTTTACTTAGACCATTAACTCCCATAATTGTGAGCATTCTTCTGAAGTTGTAAGCCAGAACATGAAGACTTATTTCTGTCCCCACGCTTTTTAAACCTCGTGTTAGTAAGTGGGTAGCTCCCATCCAGAGTTTAATTGTGCCAAAGGGGTGCTCAACAGTTTGCTTGCGATGAAGCATCAATTCAGGTTCATTCTTTAGCTTTTGAAGCATTTCTTCTGTCAGAATCTCATGCACCCACCGCCTTATTCGCCTAGGGTCTTTTTTAGAGTTAGTGCACTGACTTCTTATTTTACAATCTCGACAAGCAATGTGATTGAAGTAAACATCAAGGTATTTACCTTGCTCAAATACCTGCATTCGATTTTGAAGTTCATTACCAGCGGGGCATAAGTAAATATCTTTATTTGCATCGTATTTGAA
>NZ_AUTH01000019.1:0-10803 GCF_000497975.1 Pseudoalteromonas sp. TB41
CACGCTTTTTAAACCTCGTGTTAGTAAGTGGGTAGCTCCCATCCAGAGTTTAATTGTGCCAAAGGGGTGCTCAACAGTTTGCTTGCGATGAAGCATCAATTCAGGTTCATTCTTTAGCTTTTGAAGCATTTCTTCTGTCAGAATCTCATGCACCCACCGCCTTATTCGCCTAGGGTCTTTTTTAGAGTTAGTGCACTGACTTCTTATTTTACAATCTCGACAAGCAATGTGATTGAAGTAAACATCAAGGTATTTACCTTGCTCAAATACCTGCATTCGATTTTGAAGTTCATTACCAGCGGGGCATAAGTAAATATCTTTATTTGCATCGTATTTGAAAAGTGAGCGGTTAAATATCCCTTTCTTTTCAGAGGACGATGTATCCGTCTTGGGCATGATTGGCTCTGCACCCAAATCGATAGTGTCTTTTATATCAGGCTGACTGAAGTAACCTTTATCTGCTAATACCCGTATATCTTTCTTGCGCAATGCTTCTTGTGCGAGTTTCGTCATTGACGCAAGCTGGCCTCTATCTGGCACGTTGGTCACGTCATGCGCCACTATGAGGTGATGCTTGGTATCAACCGCACTTTGTACGTTATAACTCACAACTCTTGTAAAACCTTGAGTTTTCATTAAACGTGAATCAGGATCAGTAGTGGATATTTGCTTATCAGGATGAGCTTCAACTTGTTCTTTAATCTCGTATAGTTTTTTTAACTGGCTGCGAAAGTCAGCTAGTCTCTCTTTTGTGGCTTTAATTTTTGTGACGTTAGCTTGCTCTTTATCGGCTTCATCAAGTAATTCAAGATAACGTTCAATGTTCTTTTCGACTCGGTCGATGTGAAATTTAACTTTGCTTGGCGTAAAATTATTGCCTTTGTTGTTGCTAGCTTTAAACTTACTACCATCGATGGCAACAACGGGTTTCTCAAACATATTCAGGCGACGACAGACTTCAACAAACGTTTTGCATACATTTTTTATACCGCCTCCGTTGTCTTTTCTAAAATCAGCAATCGTTTTAAAGTCGGGTGCCAACTTACCAAGTAGCCACATCAGTTCAATATTGCGTTGGCATTCGGTTTCTAATCGGCGGGATGATTGAATACGGTTGAGGTAACCATAAAGATAAAGCTTTAATAGTGTGGCTGGATGATACTTAGGGCGGCCTGTGGACTGTAAGGTTAATCCTTTAAACCCCAATTCAGCTAGATTTAGTTCCTCAATGAAAACATCAATTACTCTGACCGTATTATCTTCACTGACGTAGTCTTCCAACGATTCTGGAAATAACGTTGATTGGTTACGATCTTCACCGCTTATAAACTTTGACATATTGCCTCAACCCTCGACTGAATCAATAGTCTTATTATATAAATATCAGTATATTAAGTGAACTAAATGTATAGATTAATCGATCATAAGCAGCAGATACTTAGACCAAAAGGTGATCAGAGTTTTCACACAGTCTGGGCACAAACCAGAAATAGCTTCCAATGAATTCTGTATTTAAATTTTAGGTTTAAGCTGGGCTCTAATTAATAAATCATAATCTAATTGCAACACCTTGCTTAAATTCAAATTATTCTTAAGTTAACGCAAATTTTCAATTTAACTGGTGCTGGCCTAATAAAGGCTCATATGAGAACCAAATAGCCAACTTATTAAATGGAAACTAAAAAATGTGGCTGTTAAAAGGTTTATACTAACTAAAAAGTAACTACTCTTAGCTATGACTCAGTTTTCTCTTTATAGTCACACAAATCCTCGATTATACAGCTTCCACATTTTGGTTTTCTCGCTGTACACGTATAGCGCCCATGTAAAATAAACCAATGATGGAGGTTAAACATAAACTCTTTTTTATTTGGCGTATTTTTAATTATGGCCTGTTCTGTCTGCTCAACAGTTTTACCTTTAGCGTAACCCGAACGGTTTGCAAGACGTTGGATGTGAGTATCTACTGCTAAAAAGTATCTACCTTCATTATCCTTTAGCCAGCCAAAAGCAGTGTTCAGTACTACATTAGCAGTTTTACGGCCAACGCCGGGCAGGGCTTCTAGGGCTTCACGGTTTTCAGGCACGATGCCATTATGCTGATCAACCAGTATTTGGCACATTTTATAAACATTGGCGGCTTTGGAATTAAACAAACCGATGGTTTTTATGTAATCACGTAGTGTGTCGTGGCCTAAATCTAAAATGGCTTGGGGTGTGTTAGCCACTGGAAAGAGCTTACGGGTGGCTTTATTTACCCCAACATCGGTTGCTTGTGCTGAGAGTGTTACTGCAACTAGCAACTCAAACGGGCTTGAGTACTCAAGCTCGGTTTCAGGGTGTGGGTTTTGCTCACGTAAACGCGAGAGTATTTGGTGACGTTTTTCTTTATTCATGTAACTTAAAACGCATTCGCTTTTATTAAGTTAATGCGTTTTCCCCTTAAGTTAAGCTAGTAACACGCGCTCGCGGGCCTTTTTCAGCTTCTGGCGGCGTTACTTGTTTTGATTTTATTTGTGCATCAATGACGTTTTTAGCGGCGATCAGCAGCCCAAGCCCTAAGAATGCGCCCGGTGGTAAAATGGCCAGTAAAAACTGGCTATCAAAGCTAAACACTTCAATGCGCAATATAGCAGCCCAAGGCCCGAGTAATAAATCGGCACCATCGAATAAGGTGCCTTGGCCAATCAACTCTCGCATAGCGCCAAGGACAACCAGAACCAACATAAAGCCTAAGCCCATCATCAAGCCATCAAAGGCAGATAAATGCACTGGATTTTTAGAGGCAAATGCTTCAGCACGACCAATAATGGCGCAGTTAGTCACAATCAACGGAATGAAAATCCCTAAAGATTGATAAAGGCCAAAAGTGTAGGCGTTCATTAACAGCTGCACAATCGTCACAAAACCGGCAATGATCATTACAAAAACCGGTATTCTGATATCTTTAGGCACCCAATTGCGAACAAATGATACGGTAATATTAGAGCCCACTAACACTAACAAGGTTGCTAAGCCTAAACCTAGCGCATTAGTAATCGTGGAGGTAACAGCAAGTAAAGGACATAAACCTAATAACTGTACTAAGGCGGGGTTATTTCCCCATAGGCCTTCTTTATAAAGGGTTTTTAATTCACTCATGGTGTTACCTCAGGGCAAGCATTCGCTGCTGCAAAAAGATCATCAAAGTTATTTTGTGCATACACTACCGCATTTTTAACTGAGCCAACTACAGCGCGAGGCGTAATGGTTGCGCCAGTAAACTGATCAAACTGACCGCCATCTTTTTTAACGGCCCAACGCGCGTCACTTTCGCTTTGTACTGTTTTTGAATTAAATGAGGTGATCCAGTCTGACTTTTTAATTTCAACTTTATCGCCTAAACCTGGGGTTTCTTCATGCTTAGTAACCCTTACACCAGCAACGCTGCCATCGCGATATACCGCGCTAAGCAAGTTTATATCGCCACTGTAGCCGCTAGGAGTGACATGACGAATGACTAATGCAACGGGTTCGTCATCTTTACGTGCACGGTAAATTACTTGGTTGTCGTATGGCCCCAGTAAAGGATCAGATATAATTACACAATCTTGCGATAGCTCATTGCTGTATTTGGAATGCGGTAATACTTCTTGTAACTGGTTAGTTAATTGCAGTTGCTCTTGCTCTGCAATTTTATCAGCGGTAAGTGTATTAATTGTGGCAACGAGTCCCGTTGTTAGTAACGCAAACCCACACAATATTGCGCCATTTTTTACCATTGAAGAAATAATCATTTTACTGCTCCATGGCCATAAGTTCTTGGTTGTGTGTAGTAATCAATAAGCGGTACTGTAATATTGATCAGTAATACGGCAAATGCAACCGCATCCGGAAAGCCACCAAATGTACGAATTAAATACACAATTAAACCAATCGCGGCACCATAAATAAGGCGACCTCGATTGGTGGTTGCAGCTGATACAGGATCGGTGGCGATAAAAAAGGCCCCCAGCATAGTCGCACCACTAAACAAGTGAAACACTACACCCGGCTCTGTACCTGGCGAGGCAATATAACCAATTGCTGCGCATAAGCTTAAGCTTGCAATAAAACTCACTGGTATATGCCAGTTAATTACTTTTGTTTTTAACAGGTAAAGGCCGCCGAGTAAGAAGGCTAAGTTAACCCAACCCCAACCTAGGCCAACCCATTCATTAAATACCGGTTTTTGCATACTTTCAGTGACGGTAAGACTATGAGTAATATCTGTTTTTAAGGTATCAAGTGGGGTGGCCATCGTGCTGCCATCAATACCCACTCTGAGCTGATCTAAGCTATATCCAAGAGTTGTAAAGTCACTAAATATTAGACTAAGCTGCTGGCTAAAAGTAATGCCCGTATTGAGTAACTCTGTAACTGGTAACCAGGCCGTCATTTGCACAGGAAATGAAACTAATAAAAGTACATAGGCCGCCATTGCAGGGTTAAATAAATTAAAGCCCAAACCACCATAAAGTTGCTTAACAATAACAATGGCAAATAAACACCCTATAACAATAACCCACCACGGCGCTAAAGGTGGAATACTAATAGCTAATAGCACACCGGTTAGCCATGCGCTGCCATCGCTTAATGAAGGCCAAATAGGGCGCTTACGCATTAACATAATGGCTGCTTCAAATGCGCTCACACACACTAATGCTAATAATAATTGGATAAGTACACCGGTACCAAAAAATACAACTTGTGCAATAACACCAGGAATACAGGCCGCAATCACAGTTAGCATTAACCGTGTCACAGACTTGTGACTATGATTGTGGGGTGAACTGGCCATGGTTAGTTTCATGACTGATCGTTTCCTTCTTTTTGTTGCTTTTTAGCTTTAGCACGGGCAATGGCGGCGGCTACGGCGGCTTTCTTTTTTTCTTGAGCTGTTTGTTGTGAACCTTCTGAAGATTCATCGTTGCCTTGTGGCTCAGCATTTTCATTCTGTTGTGCTAATGCATTAGCTTGCGCTGCTTTCTTAGCTTTAGCACGGGCAATAGCAGCAGCTACGGCGGCTTTTTTATCATCGGCAGCGACTGGCGATTCAATTACTGTGTCATCACTTGGCGCTTGCTCATTGGCTTGTGCAGCCTTTTTGGCTTTAGCACGAGCGATAGCAGCAGCCACGGCAGCTTTTTTATCATCGGCAGCAACTGGAGATTCACTTGCAGTGTCATCACTTGCTGCCTGCTCATTTGCTTGTGCTGCTTTTTTGGCTTTAGCACGGGCAATAGCGGCAGCGACGGCGGCTTTTTTATCACCGGCAGCGACGGGTGATTCACTTGCAGTGTCATCGCTTGCTGTTTCCTCATTAGCTTGTGCTGCTTTTTTGGCTTTAGCACGGGCAATAGCTGCAGCGACGGCGGCTTTTTTATCATCGGTAGCGACTGGCGATTCACTTTCTGTGTCATCACTTTGCGCTTGTTCATTGGCTTGTGCTGCTTTTTTAGCTTTAGCACGGGCAATAGCGGCAGCAACGGCTGATTTTTTATCATCTACAGGCTCGTCATCACCATTGTTTTGTGCCTTTTGTTCTTTATAAAGGCGAGCTTGCTCTTTACGGGCTGCGCGTTCTTTTGCAACTTCACTGTTATCTGGCTCAAGTTCGCCACCTTGCTTTTTCGCTTTAGCACGCGCAATTGCCGCTGCTACAGCTGATTTATTGTCACCATCGCTAGTTTTATCTTTAACGCGGGCAAGGGCATCGGCTACTTTTTGCTGCTCTTCGGTAGATTTAGCTGCAGGTTTACGTTTGTGGCGATTTTTTCGCTCAGCTTGTTCTTGCTCTAAACGCGCTTTACGTGCATCAAAGCGTTCTTTAGCGCGATCAGATTTTATCTTCTCGGCAATTTGCTCTTTAATCTCAACTTTTGCAACGCGGTAGTACTGAACGAGTGGTATTTCACTTGGGCAAACATAGGCACACGCGCCACATTCAATACAATCAAATAAGTTATGTTCTTGGAGTTTGTCGTATTCTTTTGATTTAGCAAACCACTGTAACTGCTGTGGTAACAATGAAGCAGGGCAGGCATCGGCACAGGCACTGCAGCGAATACAGGCTTTTTCTGGGCCAGGCTCTGCTAATTCTTTGTGATCTGGGGCAAGTATGCAGTTTGTTGTTTTAACAACGCCAATACGAACTGTGGGTAAGGTAAAGCCCATCATAGGGCCGCCCATGACCACGCGTTGTTGTGGCACCGGTGAAAAACCTTGGCAATCAAGTAAGTGCTTAATTTCAGTACCTAATAACGCCCATACATTGCCAGGATTATGTATAGTATTGCCGGTAACGGTAACGACACGTTCAATTAACGGTTTACCTTCGTATACAGCTTGCTGAATCGCAAATAAAGTGCCGGTGTTATGTACTAAAATGCCGATATCAGCAGGGATACCGCCGTTTGGTACTTCACGGTTAGTGAGCAGTTTTATCAGCTGTTTTTCACCGCCAGAAGGGTAAACAGTAGGCACGGTTTGTATTAAAATATGCTCGCTATGCTTCGCCGCTTCTGTCATGGCTGTGATAGCCTCGGGCTTATTGTCTTCAATGCCAATAATACACAGCGTCGGATTGAGTAACTGCTGCATTAGCTCAATACCTTTGACTATTTCAGCGGCGTGCTCACGCATTAAGGTATCGTCAGCCGTGATGTAAGGTTCACACTCAACCGCATTAACAATCAAAAATTCAATAGGTTGTTTAATATCAGCTTTTACATAGGTTGGGAAGCCTGCGCCGCCCATACCAGAAATACCCGCATTATGAATAACATCAACTAGTTCATCGTGTGATGCAGTGGCTGGGTTTGCTAAAGGCGATAATTCACACCAGGTATCGTTGCCATCGGGTTCAATAATAATGCTTAATTCAGGTAATGCCGAAGGATGCGCTGATGGCATAGGCGTAATATCAATAATAGTGCCAGAAGTCGGTGCATGTATTGGCACCGACCAATTAGCTGATGGCTTTGTTAACGCTTGGCCTTTTAACACGTGCTGGTTTTTTTCAACTATTAATTTACCACTAGCGCCAATGTGCTGCTTTAAAGGCAGAACAAGTTTTTCAGGCAAAGGGAGTCTGGCTATAGGCGCACTATTAGATAATGATTTCTGCTGAGGAGGATGTACGCCGCCAGGAAATGCCCAAACGGTGCCTTTTTTTATTTGTTCAAGTAACTTTTCCACTCAAACCTCTAATCTATTTGGGTAACAGGAATAGCGTCTAATTGCCATTTCCAGGTTTGTTTTGTTGGTGCAACAGGTAGCATGTCAATACAATCGACCGGACAAGGTTCAACGCACAAATCGCAGCCAGTGCATTCATCAATTAGAACGGTATGCATTTGACGTGTTGCACCCACAATGGCATCAACAGGGCAGGCTTGAATACATTTGGTACAGCCAATACATTCGTCTTCGCGGATATACGCCACTGTTTTAACCGGATCTGCTTGTTCGCCGCCAGCGAGGGGTTTAGCCTCAACCCCCATTAAATCAGCTAGCTTTTTAACGGTCGCTTCACCACCTGGAGGGCATTTATTTATTTCATCGCCATTGGCAATGGCTTCTGCATAAGGACGACAGCCAGGGTAACCACATTGGCCGCATTGTGTTTGCGGTAAAATGGTGTCGATTTGTTCTACAACAGGATTACCTTCAACTCGAAAGCGTACTGCTGCAAACCCTAAAATTAATCCGAAAATTAACGCCAGCAAACCCAGCGCTATTAAAGCGTACAACAAGGTCATATTAAAACTTCACTAATCCAGTAAAACCCATGAAGGCCATTGACATTAAACCTGCCGTTATCATTGCGATTGAGGCACCTTTAAATGGGGTTGGTACGTCTGCTGCGGCTAAACGTTCGCGCAATGCAGCAAATAAAACCAATACTAATGAAAAACCCACCGCAGCACCAAAGCCATAAACGGCCGATTGTAAAAACGTGTGATCTTCTTTGATATTTAATAAAGCAACACCCAATACCGCACAGTTAGTGGTTATTAAAGGTAAAAATATTCCCAGTAACCGGTAAAGCGTTGGACTGGTTTTTCTGACAACCATTTCAGTAAATTGTACAACAACAGCTATCACTAAAATAAAGCTCATTGTTTTCAGATAGGTAATATCCAATGGTAATAAAATATACTCATTTACTAAATAGCTGGTCACAGAGGCAAGCGTTAGCACAAAGGTAGTTGCCAAAGACATACCTATGGCTGTATCAAGTTTCCCAGACACACCCATAAACGGGCAAAGGCCTAAAAATTGTACTAATACAAAGTTGTTGACTAACACTGTTCCAATTAATAACAAGACGTATTCTGTCATGTGTGCCTCACGCTAATAAAATCCCGTGTATTATCCTTTTTTCTACTGTGATTAACAACACGTTGAGTGATTATCAGTTAAATAAACAACGTTAAATAATGGGCTAATTGTAAAGGGTTAAAATCAAGGGACATTGCAATTAAAAAACTGTCAGCATTTTAACGGCTGAACAGTCATAAAAGCACACTTTAAAAAGTAAAAAAGAGCATAAATGCTCTTTTTTATTATTAAATAGGGTAATTAGTTAGATGTCTTTAGGCTTTTCAATATAGTAACCTTGGACACCATCAAGGCATAGGGTTTCTACAATATGCTTTTCTTCTTGGCTTTCAACGCCCTCTGCAAAAACACTAACGCCAATTCTATGAGCGAGGTCGACCATTAAACGCATAAAGTATTGATTGTTTTTATCGTCCTCTAAACCTCTGGTATAGCTTGCATCCATTTTAATAAAGTCTGGTTTTAAATCTCTGAAAAACTTAAATGATGTGAGTCCTACACCAAAGCGTTCAACAGTAATTCTGGCTCCAACGCGATGCACCATATCAATAAAACGTTTGCTTGCTTTAATGTTTTGTTGCAGACCAAATTCACTCACCTCAAAAATTAACTTAGAAGCAATATGGGTATCTTTAAGCAAACGACGCTCTAACCAAATCATAAATTGGTCACTGTGCGCGCTTGAAGGGGTAATATTTAAGCCAAAGTATTTTTCAGATAAATTACTCGATTTTATTCTTTCTAATGACGATTCTATTATTAACTTGTCAATTTCTATCGCCATATCGAGTTTTTCAGCCATTGCTAAAAATGAAGCGGTAGGCAAAGCTTGGTTTTCTTCTGTTTTAAAGCGGGCTTGAATTTCAGCATAGGCTTTAATGCTTTTGCCTAATGGCATAATATTTTGGATCACTAAATGGACGCTTTTAGACTCGATCACTTCGTTAATCACTTTACGCCAGTTTTGGTTACCAAACCCTGCGCTCACATTATTAACAAGATCAGTATCGCGCTGCACATGCCACGCATTAGCTTGCTTAGATTGCGCCATACTCATTGCGTTATCAACGATAGAGAGCAACTCACCTAAAGGTTTGGCTTTTTCGTACCCCACAATACCTGTGTTTGCAACCGAGCTAAGCTCTTGGTTTTGCATATATTGAGTAAAGCGAGATTGTAAGTTTTCACCAAATTTTTCAGCTTCTTTTAACGGGGTATTCGGCAATATAATTATAAAGTCAGAGCTGTTTACTCTAAAAACTTGACTGCCGGAATAGGTGCCACTGATATTTACTATGATATCTGCAACCGACTTAATGTACTCATCACCTTTTTGATAGCCGCGGCTTTGATTGATTGACTGTAACTCACTACAGCGGACAAGTGCTAAAGAGCCAAATGTGCTTATTTCGGTGTTTTCTATATTTTTTTCGTAGTAATCAACAAACATATTGCGATTACCTAATTCAGTAACACCGTCTTTGTAGGCTTCACGTTTAATATCGTGGGCTGCATTTTTTATATTGTCGTTTTTACTTTTTAAAAAGTGCGATAAACGATTAAAGCTAGGAATTAAACTTTTCCCTAACTTAGCTAACTCAAGTGAATCAATTTTAGTTGCAAAATCATCACCTAGTTGGTTTTGATTGATATATACATCAATAACATCAGCAACGTCCGTACATATATTGTCATTGATGTGCTTAACAATGGTTTTCATCAATATAATAGGTATTAGGGCGAGTAGGGTGCTAATAATTAAAATAACAAAAAACGCGGTTTGAAACTGCTCACCCAAGTGAGTAATGTTTAATTTAAATTCAATTTTTATATCGGCGTTATTATTTGTGGCGTACTGAGGACGTACTGAGTTGCTACTAGATTGAATAAGCTCAGCAATAAAAGGTAATTGCACTGCATTGTTAACCGAAAATACTTCAACGCCTTGATAGTCACGTAAAACAAAATTTGAAAAGGTTTCACTAGTTGCAAGCGTGTTTTTAAGATTTTCTGCTGATATATCTGTCGCAGAGAGATTTTTAATGTATTGCTCAACGGTCGCTTGTGCATTTTTTTGAGCGTTGCCGATGGCATTATCAAAATTTTGGCTAATAAAATAACTACCAGCGGACACAAGTACCAGCCAAGCTAACAGTTGTATAAGAATAAGTTTTTTGAAAGCTGCCATTATTTAATCTTTTTATGTCAAATGGGGGAGGACACAACCTCATGATTATTAAACTAATTATAGCTCGATATCAATAGTTATCAAATGGTTAGTTTTTTAAGCAAAAAAGTTTTTATTTTAAAAGAAGAATGGTAGAGCAAATTGGAGGGTATGTCTATGTGATTGTAGTAAATTGGCTCCCCCTCCCCGACTCGAACGGGGGACCTGCGGATTAACAGTCCGTCGCTCTAACCAACTGAGCTAAGGGGGAA
>NZ_AUTH01000020.1:0-62171 GCF_000497975.1 Pseudoalteromonas sp. TB41
CTTGGCTCCCCCTCCCCGACTCGAACGGGGGACCTGCGGATTAACAGTCCGTCGCTCTAACCAACTGAGCTAAGGGGGAAGCGTCTTGCCTTTCAACGGGGCGAAATATTAATGACCGCATAGCAAAGTGTCAACATATAAAAGATCATAAATTCAAAAAAGAAGTCTATTCGTTGTTTTTATGTGCAATCTGCGCATTTTGTAACACTATTTAAGTAAAGCGCAGTGATATTGTTTTATAAAAACAGGGCAATATTTGCATGAAGTTTGTAATTTGAGGCAATAAAGTGATGAGTAAAATTTAAGAAAACGGCTTTTAATAGCAAAAACGCGTTCTATTTCCTGTATTTTTATAAAGCGATAATTAACTTATTTAAAATAAATGGCTCCTTTTTATTTTGGTACGTTAAAACGGTTGAACTAAATGCCTATTAGTTACGTAAACTAAAATTAGCGCTAAAACATAATATAAATTTTGACTGCAGCAGCAATGCTTTGTACAAAAATAAAACAATCAATGAGTTAGCTACCTGTTTGAGTGTGCTACTCACTGTTATTAGTCTAAGAAAAAATCACCTTCATACACATAACAGGGGCATACAATGCTGTTTGCATATTGGTAACGGAAAAAACCAAATGATCAGACAATTTAGCACTCGGTTGTAGCCCTTTATAAACGTGGGGTTGATTGAGTTATCCACGGTTTCTGTGGATAACTCTGTTTATGAAACTTTAAGAACATCAGCACCCCCAGCATTGTAGGGCGCTACAACGATTTCAAGTATTTAAAAGCTTTTTTTTTATACATTTAAAAACAATAGCTTACGATTCAGCTAAGTTACTCACTTAATCGATAAATAAAATTTTTCGTGACGATAAAACACAGTCTCTGACTGTGTGATAAATCAACAAAATCTAAAAAATAAATGTTGCAAAAGTTACATAAATGTATTTTATTTGGTTTTTAGTGTGTTAGCGCAAAATTTGTTTACAAAGGCATAAAAATAACAGTTTGTATATTAAACGTTTAATTAATTGTTTAGATTTAATAAAGCATGGCTTGAACAGCTCGGATGCTTTAAAATATGCCGTTCAGTAAAAGAGGCTTATTTATTTTATGCGCGCACATTCTCAATCACATACTCGCCCTGATTTACTCACCGCCCCAATCTTGCCTACATTAAAGAAAATGACCATTCCGATGATCTTTGGGATGATCACCCTAATGATGTTCAATATAGTTGATACTTTTTTCATTAGCTTATTGGGTACTGAGCCGCTTGCTGCAGTGAGCTTTACATTTCCCGTCACTTTTACCGTTATTAGTTTAGCGATTGGTTTAGGCATAGGTACCTCAGCGGTAATAGCAAAAGCATTAGGCAGTAACAAGATTGAAGAAGCGCGTTTTGATGCCAGTATATCGTTGTTGATTGCGGTGGTATTAGTGTTGGTTTTATCTACGTGTGGCTATTTATTAATTGATCCTATTTTTACTTTACTCGGAGCTGGGGAGCAAGTATTACCGCTCATTCATGAATATATCAGTATTTGGTTTTTAGGCAGTGTATTTTTAATTACCCCGATGATTGGTAATTCTGTACTGCGTGCCAGTGGCGATACTAAAACACCGAGTATTATTATGGGTGGAGCGGGGCTTATCAATGCGGTACTCGATCCTGTACTTATTTTTGGTTTTGGCCCCATTCCTGCGTTTGGCATTAAAGGAGCCGCCATCGCCAGTGTTATAGCATGGGCAGTTGCTGTGGCAATTATTTTATACTTATTAATTGCTAAAAAGCGCTTATTGAGTTTAAAAGCAGGGTCGCAAACGGTTATTGGGGCTATTCGTAAAATATTAAAAATAGGCTTACCCGCAGCAGGTGCTAACATGCTAACACCGGTTGCTATGGCAGTAATGACGGCATTGGTTGCACATCATGGTCCAGAGGCTGTGGCTGCTTTTGGAGTAGGGAGTCGAATAGAATCAATAGCGAGTTTGGTGGTATTAGCATTATCGATGACTTTGCCACCTTTTATTAGTCAAAACTTTGGAGCCAGTCATTTTTCTCGCGTAAAGGATGCCTACCTACGAACCTTAAAATTTGTGATGTTATGGCAGTTTGTTATTTATATTTTATTAATTATGTTCTCAGGCGTCATAAGTGAAATATTTGGTAAGGAGCAAGCCGTTGTTGATGTCATAAAAATGTTTATTTATACCATCCCATTAAGTTATGGCTTGCAAGGAGTGATCATTTTATCCAACTCCTCGTTTAACGCTTTACACAAACCCATGAACGCCTTAGTTTTGAGCGTCATTCGGTTATTTATTTTTTATGTTCCCTTTGCGTATATCGGGAATGAACTGGCAGGTTTAATCGGCTTGTTTATTGGCGCGGCCATTGGTAATTTATTCACAGCCCTTGTAGCCTATAAGTGGTTTATGAGAGAAATTGAAGCGTTAAGCAGTCAAGCATTACAGGAGTGTAGTCATTGAGCGATCATTTTCAGTTAGAATCAAAATTTAAACCCGCTGGGGATCAGCCTACCGCTATCGCTCAGTTGTGCGAAGGTTTAGAAGCAGGGCTTGCTCATCAAACCTTATTGGGCGCAACAGGGACGGGAAAAACCTTCACGATGGCTAACATCATTAGTGATTTAAATCGCCCCACTATTATTATGGCGCACAATAAAACCTTAGCGGCGCAATTATACGGCGAGATGAAAGAATTTTTCCCGCATAATGCGGTTGAGTACTTTGTATCTTACTACGATTACTACCAACCAGAAGCCTACGTGGTAGCCAGTGACACCTTTATTGAAAAAGATGCATCCATCAATGAACACATTGAGCAAATGCGGCTCAGCGCCACTAAAGCGCTATTAGAGCGTCGCGATACCATAATCGTTGCGTCGGTATCGGCGATTTATGGTCTGGGCGATCCTGATTCATACATGAAAATGATGCTGCTTTTAAAAGTGGGTGAAAAGGTTGATCAACGTGACATGTTGCGCCGCCTTGCAGAGCTGCAATACACCCGTAACGATATTGATTTTAGTCGAGGTACATATCGTGTTCGCGGCGAAGTGGTGGATATATTTCCAGCTGAATCAGATACCTATGCAGTACGTGTAGAAATGTTTGATGATGAAGTTGAACGCTTGAGTATTTTTGATCCCCTCACTGGTGCTGTTGAAAAACACATAGTGCGCGCTACTATTTACCCTAAAACTCACTATGTAACGCCACGAGAAAAAATACTCGAAGCCATCGAAAAAATAAAAGTTGAGCTTAAAGAGCGCAGGGCACAATTACTCAGCGCTAATAAATTAGTTGAAGAGCAACGTATTGCGCAGCGTACCCAATACGACATAGAAATGATGACCGAACTTGGTTATTGCTCAGGCATTGAAAACTACAGCCGTTACTTATCGGGGCGTACACCTGGCGATCCACCGCCGACATTACTTGATTATTTACCCGACGATGCATTAATGATTATTGATGAATCGCACGTAACTGTCTCGCAAATTGGCGCTATGTATAAAGGCGATAGAAGTCGTAAAGAAAACCTCGTTGAATACGGTTTTAGGATGCCCTCGGCCATGGATAACCGCCCACTGCGTTTTGAAGAATTTGAAGCCATTGCACCGCAAACTATTTATGTGTCGGCCACACCGGGTGATTTTGAATTAGAGCGCAGCAATGGCGAGGTTGCTGAACAAGTTATTCGTCCAACCGGCTTACTTGATCCATTAATAGAAGTGCGTCCGGTTGGCGATCAGGTTGATGACTTACTCTCAGAAATTTATAAAAGTGTTGAAAAAGGCGAGCGTGTATTAGTTACAACACTGACTAAACGCATGGCTGAGGATTTAACCGACTACCTGAGTGAGCACAATGTAAAAGTACGCTACTTGCACTCTGACATAGACACCGTAGAGCGGGTTGAAATTATTCGTGATTTACGTGCCGGTGTGTTTGATGTGTTAGTAGGCATTAACTTACTACGTGAAGGTTTAGATATGCCAGAAGTGGCATTAGTAGCTATTTTAGATGCCGATAAAGAAGGCTTTTTACGCTCAGCTCGCTCGCTTATTCAAACCATAGGCCGTGCTGCGCGCCACCTTGATGGTCGTGCTATTTTATACGGTGATAGAATCACTAAGTCGATGGCCAAAGCCATTGATGAAACCCAGCGACGCCGCGATATACAGCATGCTTATAATGTTAAGCACGGTATTGAGCCTAAAGCACTGATCAAAAAGATACTCGATGTAATGGATGTAGGTGAAGATGCTTCACCGCAAGATAACTTACAGCTTATTCGTAAAGAGTCTAAAAAAATTCTTAGTGCGAAAGAAATTGCCACGCAAATTAAGCAGCTTGAAACCAAAATGCATGCCTACGCCAGTGATTTAGAATTTGAAAAAGCCGCCTCTGTACGCGACGAAATACATGAACTACAACAACAGTTGATTAATTAAATGACAATCGATTTTACTCCTCTTATTAATGCATTAGCAGACACGCCTTTTGCAGATAACGAATTATGCCGCGTATTTCATGGTCGCGGCCACAGCGTAGAAGCGCTAAGCCATATTAACTTAGACTTTTATCCACCGAGTTTGTTTTTGGTGTCATACAGTGAAATTGATGAGGTAACACTCACTACGCTCACCGATATGTTATGGCAGTGGGCACAACAACATCATCCAGAGCTAATTACTGCATTGGTGTATCAGCAGCGAGCGGGGCTGCAAAGCCATAACACCCTTGTTCACGGGCAATTGCCCGCGCGCCATAGCGTAGCCGAAAATGGTGTGCGTTTTTTGGTTGATTTAATGAGTAAGCAAAACACCGGTATTTTTCCAGATATGCGAAAAGGCCGTGAGTTTGTCATGCAAAATAGTAAACATGCCAAAGTACTTAACCTGTTTTCTTATACTTGTGGTTTTTCGGTAGCGGCTATGCACGGCGGTGCCGATCATGTGATGAACATGGATATGAGCAAAGGCGTGTTAAAAGTCGGTAAGCAAAACCATCAATTAAACAATGTTGATAGGGGCGTCAGTTTTTTACCGCATGATATTTTAAAGTCGTTTGGTAAGCTAAAAAAAGCCGCACCGTTTGATTTAATTATTGTTGATCCACCCAGCTTTCAAAAAGGCAGTTTTATATTAACAAAAGACTACCAAAAAGTGCTGCGCAGACTTCCTGAGCTTTTAAACGATACTACACAGCTGTTGTTATGCGCTAATAGCCCAGAGCTTTCAGAAAACGACTTTAAAGCACTTATTCAAGAACATACTCAAGGTGCTATTGAGTTTGTTAAACGCCTAGAACCGACTGATCGCTTTATTGAAATTGATAGCGATAAAAGCTTAAAAGCATTGGTGTACAAAACAAAAACATAGTGAGTTAAATGAAACTGAGTAAACGTTTAAACGCCATCAATTCATTAATTACAGAGCCTTACGATATTGTTTGGGATTGTTGCTGCGATCATGGCTTTTTAGGGATGGCGTTACTTGAGCGCGATATAGCAAAACATATAAATTTTGTGGATATTATTCCAACGTTAATGGAAGCGCTCGAACAGTCGCTGCAACAATTTGAGCAAGGTAAATCTTTACCTTCATGGCAAGTGCGCTGCGAAGATGTTGCGCAAATTAAATTGCCAACAGCTGCAAAGCAAGTGGTGGTTATTGCTGGTGTGGGGGGCGATTTATGTTTAAAGCTTATTGAACAAATTATTGCCAACAACCCGCAAAGCTTGCACCAACTCAGTTTTATTATTTGCCCCATTCAGCATCTTTACAAAGTGCGCGAAGGTTTAAAAGCCTGTAATTTAAAGCTCGAAAACGAGCAAATTATTGTTGAAAACAAACGTTTTTACGAAGTATTACACGTTAGTGTAAATGCCAGCCAAACACTCACTCAAACCGGTGCTCAAATGTGGGATAAACACAATCCACAACATCATCAATATCAGCAGCAATTGCTTAACCATTATACTCGAATGCTCAATAAAGATAGACTTTACTATCAAAAAGTTATAACAGAGTATCAACGAGTATTTGAATGCTAAATACTCCTGTCAGTGTGATCGGTTTTTGTGATTAACTACGTAAAGTGCTTCATAGTTAATATCTTGCCACTAGGCGGATTTATTTGGTTTAAATATGTCAGATAAAAATATAAAAATTGAGCCATTATTAGGCGATGGGCAAAAGTGGCAACACAGTTACGAGCAACCGATTTCGTATGCGCCGTTAGTACAACTGGCCAATAATAATTGGATTGTTCCCCAGCATTTTTTACGTTACAAACATACGCTAGCCAGCGTTAATGAAGTGCTTAACGACATTAGTTTTTCTACTCACTTTAGTGTGTTAGCTGCAGAAAAAAACAGTGATATTTATCTGCAAGTGGCGGTACTTAGTCCAGATAATTACCGTGCTGAGAACAAAGCAAAAAAGTTACTGTTTGGTCGTCGCTGGCCAGTAGAGCAAAATTTGCCAACCTCAGAGCTTATTCAAACAGCATTTTTAGCATTGAAAGTGGCACGCGAGCATGAAGTAAGAGAGCTTTTTCAGCTGCAGCATCAAGGCGCAACCAGCACGCCGTTTAATAATCATCATGATTTACCTGTTATGGCGCAAAACCCTGAGCTTGTTAAAAGCACATCGTTTAAAAATATTCCATTGAACGACCTGATAGAGCGCCTGGTGTTTGCGGATAATAAAATTGCGCTAATTAACTGCCAAGCCATAATCACCGGCGAGCAGGTGTATACGGTTAAACTTCATTGCGATAGTTGTCAGCTAAGCGAATTTAATAATAAAACCTTGTCATTTTTAGCACCTGATGCAACAATCAACAGCTTTTTACATAGCTTTATTGCCGCACTGGTTGCTGTAAGTAACGAGTATGTGAGTGAGCATTTTAAATACCAAGGCTTTGCGCGCTTTAGTAAAGATGTACACGCAGAGCAGGTCGGGGAGCTAAGCATTGCCATGCGTTCACCAAGTTCAGTTAGTTTATGTTCTATGGGTAAGCAAGAGGCGAATCAGTTAAACTTTGAAATAGACAGCGGCAGGGCACCCCAAGGGTGTGGACAAGCCATTGGCGGGTTTTTAGCTGCCCATGGTATAGAGCAGCCAGAAAATGCACATTTATACCCTAATTATTTATAACTAAGGGACAGCTATAGTTTGTTTATTTCTTGTTTTACGCTATAGCTTGAGTCGGTAACAATGGCTTCAAGTGTTTGTACTCGCTGTTTGAGTTCAGTCACTTGCGCGGTTACTTCTGCTAGTTGCTTATGAGCATCTTGATTGTTGTCTTGAACTTTATGTTTAAACTCAAGGTGCTTTTTATACATATCGTAAATAACCCCCGAACCTACAGAAATAAGTACAATGAGAACTATCATTGTTGTGCCAGACATAATTACTTCCTTTAATTTTATTTTAAGTTTAAATTATAACCATAATTAAGCGCCGATAAAGCTAATTAATTGTAACTTTATTTGTATTTATAAAGTCATTGTTATTATTTGTGCCGCCACCATATAGTAACCATGCAGTTTTTTTTAATCGATACAAGGAATAGGTATGTTAAATAATAAAATTCCACCGGTTGTCGTTGTGGTATTTTTCGCTGCTGTTATGGCACTGATTGCGCATTACACAGTAATAGACTTTACCGCCTTCATAACTTACCTAGCATTAGGATTAGTCGCTATAGGTTGTTTCTTTTGTGTTGCTGGGGTCGTCAGTTTTCGTTTAGCCAAAACCACGGTACTACCAAATAAACCTGAGCAAGCAACAAGCTTAGTTACCTCAGGGGTATATAAACTCTCACGTAACCCTATGTATTTAGGCTTTGCTTTTATACTGGCGGGGTGGGGCGTGTGGCTAAGCTCTATTTGGGCTTTTTTAGGTATTGTGGGCTACGTTGGTTATTTAACGCTGTTTCAAATCATTCCCGAAGAGCGGGCGTTACATCAGTTATTTGGTGAGCAATTTGAGGATTACAAATCGCGGGTAAAACGCTGGCTTTAATGTTTTTTCATACTAAAAAAGGCTACCCTTGGTAGCCTTATAGTGTGCTTATTTTAAACTTTACTCGTATTCAAGCGGGTCGGTTACGTTGTTCAGCTCAAAGGCTTCTAAACGTTCTTGGCAAGCGCCACATTTGCCACAGGCCTTATCACGACCGTTATAACAGGTCCATGTTTGGCTGTAGTCTAATCCCATTTTAATACCATCGGTTAAAATATCGATTTTAGTATTATTTAAATACGGGCTAAAAATTTCTACCGCATCGTAATTAGCAATACGACACACATCATCCATCTTTTTAACAAACTCAGGGCGGCAATCTGGGTAAATAGCATGATCGCCCGAATGCGCACCGTAATATACTTTGCTTGCTTTAAGCGACACCGCATAACCTACCGCTAAAGAAAGTAAAATCATGTTGCGATTAGGCACAATGGTGCTTTTCATGCTTTCTTCTTCGTAATGGCCTTCTGGCACATCAATATCGTCCGTTAACGACGAACCACCAATAAGCTGATTAATTGCCGATATATCAACAATTTTGTGCGGTACATTTAGCTTTTCACATACGCTGGCGGCGACTTTAAGTTCTTTAACATGACGCTGACCATAATCAAACGAGAGGGCATAAACATCATGGCCTTGCTGCAGGGCTTTATTTAATACAGTAAATGAGTCCATACCGCCGGAATAAATAACAACTACTTTTTGCGTCATACGTGGTTTGCTCTTTAGTTTTGATAGAGGTTTATATCAGGGCGCGATATACTACACGGCCAAGGCATAAATGACAATTTTTGCACCGTGCTTTGTGATTTCTAATAGTAACAATTTTGCCGTCAGGTTGTAAGTGAGATTTCTTTTGTACAAAATTAATGAAGTGTTTGAAACCATTCAAGGTGAAGCGAGTTTTACTGGTACGCCGTCTATTTTTTTACGCCTGCAAGGTTGCCCTGTGGGATGTTCATGGTGCGACACAAAGCAAACTTGGGATGTTGATAACGTATATAAAGTATCACTTGATGACACGGTAGAAAAAAAAGCCGACTCAGATCATTGGGCCGAGGCCAGTGCAGCGCAGGTACTTGAGTTATTTAAATCCCGTGGCTATACCGCCAAGCATGTTGTTATAACCGGTGGCGAACCTTGCATGTATGATTTGAACCCAGTATGTAATTTACTGCATGATCATGGCTTTAGCACACAAATAGAAACCAGTGGCACCTTTGAAATTCTTGCCCCTGCCCAAACGTGGGTTACGGTATCGCCAAAAATTAATATGCGTGGTGGTTACAAAGTATTGAGCAGTGCTATGCAACGCGCCGATGAAATTAAACATCCGGTTGCTATGCAAAAGCACGTAGAAGAACTGGAAGAGTTATTTGTCGCCACGGGTGTTAACCCAAAACTGGTATATTTACAGCCAATCAGCCAAAAAACGTCGGCAACTAAATTAGCCATTGATACTTGTATCGCCAAAAACTGGCGCTTATCAATTCAAGTACATAAGTATTTGGGTATTAATTAAAGAGCAGCTGTAAGCTGCTCTGCGTTAAGTTATATAACGTAGATACAAGGTTGGGTTATAAACCCAACCTAATTAAACAACTTTCAACTCATAAAGTTAAGCTGGCTTTAAATATAATTTTCATCAATAAACTGACACCACAGCTGTGTATTTAATTCTGGTACATTTGGCTTATCTCTAATACCGAGTTTAAACATGATCACAGAGCGCCATTCTAAAGAGCCAATGTCTGGCCCATGTCCATAACCGTCACCGGTATTAATTTGCTGCTCAACATAGTTAAACCATGCCTCAGAGCACGGCGAATATTGTTCATCTTTTTGCGCAACACTACTGCATCCAGCAATAATGAGTAATAAAGGGGCCATTAATAGTTTCATATTTTACCTATGTGTTTATTTTGCTAATCGCTGCTGTGTTAAGTTTAAACGCTTATGTGAGCTGTATACTTGCAACCTTTCATCGTCCGTAATTAAAAATGCATCCATTTCTACAGATATTAAAGCTGATATGGGGAAAATCTCTAAAACACCAAGATCAGCAAGTTTAGCTGAAAGAAGTGCCGTTTTGCCGTTAGCAATAAAGGTAGAGTCTTGATCACGGTAATCGCCATCAACATATAGTTTTGCACCACCAAACCATGAGTTAACAATTTTAATTTTATGACCCTTAACTGTGAATTCGAACTCTTTTCTCATTTTCAAACTCCATTATGGTTGTTATGTTTTTTCTTTAAACTCAACAGGTACTTCAATTTCAATGCCGCAACCTTTTCCATAGCTAAAAATAAATGCATACTTTTCGCCATTAAGAGGTTTAGCAATAAACCAAGCTTTTGTCTTTCCTTCTTCTTTGACCACAGTTGTTGGTATGGCAAATAGTGGGTCATCTTGCTCACCTACTGCAACCCAAACAAAATTAAACATCTCTTCTTTAATTTTCTCTGGTAAATATACTGTAACGGAAAATGAACTATTATTTTGCTGTACACTTACATTAAATAAATGATTGTATTTTAAGTTCCATGCTGCAACTTGATCATCAGTTTGAATGCATGATGCAGCAGAAGAGCCAAATCTAAACAGATATAATAAAAATAAACATCGCATTATCGATTTACCTAAAACCAATAGTTATTTCTCCTGATTAGTTGCTTGTTAGGTGCATTATGATTCTATTTCAGCTTCTGACTTAATAAGCTCCGAGATCTTAGATAAATCGAATTCATCGTGAGGAATAATTTCAATTTTATCAGTAAACTTTGATGACATGGATTTAAGATTTTTGGCTAGGAAATGATCCCACTCATATAAGAGTTCGAGGATGTCTGCCTTTACAAAATGATCTTCACCATTTGTATTTGACGAATAGCCTTCAACAGAACCATTTAATAGTGCATGTCGGTCGAGAATATAAGAACGTCTATCAGAGCTATATCCTGTGTTTACGGTGTGTGAAGCGTAATACGTCCTAAATAGAAAGATTGGTAACTCGTCCGCCTCACTCTTTGAAAATGGTATTTTTAATTTAGAAGATAGTGCTATTAAAGCTTGTAGCTGAAGATAACAGGCATTGAATATTCCGTACATGCGTAAGTATGCTTCACCAAATTTTTCGTTTCTCGATTCATGTATATTGATTCCATGATTGTAGAAGTCATCCTTAGCTAGTTGAGTATCTTCGAGCAGATACAAAGAATCTATTACAAATCCATAGTCACGGATATTGTCTAATTCGAGTATTGAAATAATTTGAGAATTAAAATCATCAGAGATGTTTATTGAGCATAAGCTTAAAACTTCTAGCATTATTTTAATGCGTAAATCAATTAAATTAATATTGCTCATTCGCTTAATATTTACTCCTTGCACCTTACTATTTTCTAGTCCGCGCGTCGCGCAGGTTTCTACTATGTCACGCTCATTTATTTAATTTATATAGTTTTAACAAATTACCTAAGATATTACTATCACAAACTTTTCTATGACTTTTAAGCAAAGCTAATACTAAAAAACGTTGTTATTGAGCAGCGCTTTTGTTTTTATTTTGTTGAACCTGATACGACTCTATAAAAGTGGACACTTATTTAAGGAATAAGTGTTATGAAAATCAAAACTAGGCGTAGTCATTCAATTGAATTTAAAACAAAAGCAGTTGAACAATCGTTAGACTCTCCAGATACTGTTAATGTAATAGCTCATCGGCTGGACATTAACCCTGTCTTATTATCTAAATGGAGACGAAAAATGACGTCAAAAAGTACATCTAACCCAATTAAAAACCAAGGCCCTGATAAGTCATATAAAGATTTGGAGCGCCAAGTGCGTAAGCTTGAAAAGCAATTGGAAGATGCGCAGTTGGAGAACGATGTGTTAAAAAAGGCGAAGGCCTACTTGGACAGCCGAAAAGAATAAGATTTGAGTATATTCACCAAGCTGCGACAGCTAAGAAAACGATAAAAAATTATGCACATGGTTGTCAGTATCAAAAGCTGGATATTATAAATGGCTAAAGCAATCATTAAGTCAACGTGCGTCAGAAAACGACTCATTGCTTGAGTTTTTGAAAAAAGTAAGTAGTGATGAGCACTGTATTCCGGGCTACAGAAAGTTGTGGAAAGCCGCTATAGATAATGGGTATGAGTGTAGTAAAGGCCGTGTGCAGCGATTACTGCAGAGTATGGGTTACCGCTCAGCCGCGGGTAAACGCCGATATACCGGTAGCGGAAAAAAGCAGGGGCATATCACTGCAGAAAACTTATTGGGTCGTGAGTTTAGTGTTGATGAACCCAATACGGTATGGGTGTCAGACATAACGCAAGTTCGTTGCAGAGAGGGTTGGCAGTATTTATGTGTAATTTTAGATTTATACTCACGCAAAGTCGTTGGTTGGGCAACAAGTCGAGTTAACAGCGCAGACTTGGTGATTAGAGCGTTAAAAAAAACATGGGATGCACGTAAACCTGATGGAAGTCGCTTATTATTTCACTCAGACCAAGGCAGCCAGTATCGTGCAAAAGAAACAATATCGTGGTTGAACAACCGACAGGTAACAATTAGCATGTCGAGAAAAGGGAATTGCTGGGATAATGCCTGCTCAGAAAGCTTTTTTGCCCAGTATAAAAAAGAATGGATGAACAATTTAAATGAACTGAGTCGTAGTGAAATGACAGTACAAAGTCGCTTTTATATCGAAAACTACTACAACTCAGTAAGAATGCATGGCACGCTAGGAAATGTGAGTCCCATGCAATACGAGTTAATGAATTAAAAACCCGTGTCTACTTTATCGGGGTCGTATCAACCTTGAACCTTGAACCTTGAACCTTGAACCTTGAACCTTGAACCTTGAACCTTGAACCTTGAACCTTGAACCTTGAACCTTGAACTAAAACCCAAGTTTGCAAAGTACACTGGTGGTGCATATATTAAACTAAGTGATTGGGAGAATGCGCTTGGTTAAATACCTACTACTGTTGTTTGTTTTTTCTTATGTTTTTATAAACTCGGCTTTTGCTACTGTAAAAGTGGGCGTGACTCACTGGGTTGATTACACTAATCCGGATGAAACAGGCGTTTATATTGAATTATTAAAAGAAGTTTATGTGGATGAACAGCTCGAGTTTGATTTTAGTACTTACAAACGAATTACCAATTTATTTGAACAAAAACAATATGATATTGTTGTTGGTGTTGCTAAAGAGGATATTCCTTTAGCTTATTATCCCAATTGGTATTTAGACTACGATTACCCAATTAATGCGTATTTTGTAGATTCTGCTCATAAGTTTAATAAACTGTCTGATTTAAACAACAAAGTATTAAGCTGGCTTGATGGCTACAATTTCGATAAGTTTATTGAATACCCACACGATTATTACCCGGCTTCTACTATTGAAAACGCAGTGGCACTGCTACTCAATAAACGCATAGATGCTTTCGTTGATTTTGACTACAACATTCCCAAAGAGTACAAATCAAAGCTTAATTATGTAGAGGTTGTGCCAGCAAGGCCTATTTATTTAGCCTTTTCGAATAATGAAAAAGGGAAAGCCTTGGCGAGAAAATTTGACCAAACAATGCCAAAATTAAAATCATCGGGACGGTTGCAGGCATTATATAAATTAGATTATGAAAATACGCGTTTTGCAGAGTTTGACGCAAATAAAACAAAAATCGTATTAAGTAGTAACGATGAGTCTTTGCTACGACTGAACTCAGTTACCGAAGGAAAATCACTCGACGCGCAGCTTTATAAGTTAATTTTGGCTGAAATGCGAGATTACAGAATTGAGTTTGTAAAAGCGCCAGATACCAATGTTGAGGTGCAATTTGGCATTAGTCATTGTTTCGCCAATAAAATTAACACGCCAGAACGAGCAAGCCGCTATTTAATATCAAAGCCGTTTTCTTTGTATCTCGCACCGCGACTTTATTCTCCAAATAACTTGGCTCAATTTAAACATATAAAAAATTTAGACGAGTTGGTGTCACAAAGTGGATTAAGGTTGGGGTTATCAAAATTCAGAATATTCTCCGAAGACATTATGTCTCTACTTGAAGAGGTAGATAAAACTAAAATAAAACCAGCTCCCACTAATATATTCTCTAGATTACAACAATTAGCGAAGTTGCAAGAGTTTGATGCGTCTATTGAATACCCCAGTGATGTAGCCACGTATTGGCACGATATAACAGATGCTGATATTCACTCCTTTGATTTGAAATTAAAAACATCGTTTACTGTTGGGCATTTAATGTGTGAGCGCAGTGAAGAAAATATAAAATTTATGCAGAACTTTAATAATACACTTTCAAAATTAATTCAAAGCGATGAATATAAAGCGCTTATATACCACTTTACGGCTGACTTACCTGCTGAACAGTTTAATAAAATTTATCAGCAAGCACTGTTAGATGAAGAGTGAGAACGCAAGCACAACGTGGTTTTTTAACCGCTAGGGTAGGCATATTTATCATTGAAATAATAAGCCGATGATAAAAATAAAGCCGCCTTTGTAAGGTAGATTTGTATAACGCTGAATACTTGGCTCTGAAAATTCAAACAATGGCACTAACAAGTGCACCTGCGTCAGTAATACCGGCGTCTTTCATGGCTTGGCTAATCATTTGTACCAGCGCGACTACTTGAGATTGTGTTGATGAAACAATATTTGCCTGTGCTTCAATTTGTGCTTGTATGACCTCGTCTTCCGGATCGGATTGAGTTTTTAATTGAGAGAGTAGCTCTTTTTGTTGTTCAAGCTGCTGTTTAAGCTCTTTAAGTTGCTCTATCATTTTTGCGATATATTCAGGCATTTCTGAATTTGCTGTTTTTTCAGCGTTTTGCTCAGCCTCTTTTCCTGAGAGTTTATTGCGTTCTTTGTCTGATAATTGATAATCAGTGTTGTCCTGATTTTTTGTTGTGTCTTTTGTTTGTTGTGTAATATTTGTTTTTTCGGCTGTAATTTTAACGTCAAAGGCTGAGTGTTTATTTAGCTGTATCACGGTTTATTATCCATAATGTTATTTGTTACTAATTTAACTATCGGCAGGAATGCTAAAGTACTAAAGCGATAAATACAAAAAAGCGTTGCCCTTGAGCAACGCTTTTATTTTATCTTGTTTAGCCTTTAGCCTTTAGCCTTTAGCCTTTAGCCTTTAGCCTTTAGCCTTTAGCCTTTAGCCTTTAGCCTTTAGCCTTTAGCCTTTATTCAGCTGCTAAATAATCTAATACCACTTGGTGGTGATCTTTGGTTTTGAATTTATCAAACAAGTGTTTAATTTTACCGTCTTGGCCTACTAAGAAAGTGAGGCGGTGAATACCGTCATATTCTTTGCCCATAAACTTTTTATAGCCCCACACCCCAAATGCCTCAGCAATGGCATGATCTTCATCTGAGAGTAGGTCAAAGTTAAGCTCTTTTTTTGTTTCAAAGTTTTTAAGACGCTTAATCGGATCTGGGCTTATGCCAACAACATGGGTGTTAAATTTAGCAAGCTCGGCTTGTTGGTCACGCAGGTTTTCGGCTTGTACTGTACAGCCAGGCGTTGACGCCTTAGGATAAAAGTATACCAGTACTTGTTTTTCTTTTAATAACTCGCTGAGCACGACGGTTTCGTCATTTTGGTTTTGTAAGCTAAAAGCCGGTGCTGTGTCGCCACTTTGTAATGGGGTAATTTTGTTCATGCTAAACTCCTTAGCGAATACGTCGAAAGATGTAATCTACGTTTAAAACGTGCGAAAGGTTTTCAAAACTAATTTTAAATTGGTCAATATCAACGTCAACGGGAATATTAAATTCAAGTTCACAGCGCATTTTTAGCTCAGTTTCTTCTTCGTAGGTGTCTGACTTTAATGAGCAAATATTAATATTATTATCTGCAAAAAAACGCGTTACTTTACTTAATGTGCCAGGGGTGTCTATGCCGGTATATTCTAAGGTATAGCCTGCACAAAATTCGCTTTGATTATGGCTTGAAGTACGCTTCATCATAGTGAGCAGGCCAAGCTCCATACCTTTGGTCGGTAATGTATGCTCTATGCGGCTAATGGCTGACATATCACCGCTTAGTAGCATAATAAAGGTGAATTCGTTGCCTAAAATTGCAATACGGCTATCTATAATATTACAGTGGCAATCGCTTACGAGTTGCGTAAGTTCACTGACGATGCCCGATCTATCCTCGCCAATTGCGGTTAAAACAATTTGATGATTTGAAAATGCAGTCATGGGTTTTAAAGTACCTAAGTTACTTGGATGAAAACAACCGACTTGGCAACAAAAAAATAAACACGTAGCGTTGCACGGCGGCAAAGTTTAACACAAAACCCGCGTTAAACTATAGCGGCGGTTAATTTTAGGCGGTTAATAGTGCAGTGTTTCTTGTTTTTACAAGCTTGTGAAAGTACCATAGCAAAAATGTGTCTATTTGTAGCCTAGTCCGTTTGTTATCTCATAGGCTGAATGCAGTTAGGCAAGCAAATTATAAATGTAAAGTTAATATTGATTTTACACTGAACCAAATCGGTATTACCCACTCATATATTTGTTAAAACAATTAAGGGTATGCTAAGGAGAATTATCTGTGCAGTATTGGATCCCAAAAGCACTAGCAGTAAGTGTATTGGTAAGTTTGTCAGGGTGTAGTGTATTTACAAGTGATGCTCATAATGAGCGTAATTACCGCGCCCATGAGCCGGTTAAAGCGCCTGCATCGTTATCTCAACCCGCTCAAGATCCTGTTTATAAAATGGATGTTGGTCAATATGATAATAATCCGGAGGCAACAAACTATCGTCCGCCGGCGCAAGTTTTAACCATTGCTAAAGGCAGTTGGGTTGAGGAAGCAGATAAACAAGCGCGTATTTATTTTGATAAAAATGACGGCATTGAAGATTTAGATGTGTTCATTTGGGATTCGATTCAAGCCGTGCTTGCTGATAATAACATTAACGCAACACAGCAAGATAAAACGCAAGGAACACTCGTAACCGATTGGTACGCTATTGTAAAGCCTGAAGAAAGCTGGTTATGGGGCAATGATGAAAGCGTTGATTTAGAGCGTTTTAAATTTACCATTGAAGAAAAAGAACACCAACGCACAGCGTCTTTAACCGCTGAGCTTATTGATTTTAAAGGTGATAAGCCGCTAACTGATTTATTAAAACAACAGCTTGAAGTGCGTGCGCTTAACCAAGTAGTGAGCGAGTTTGATTATCGCTACCGTCAGCTTGAAGTTGATATGCGTAAGCGTCAAGGGATCATCTCGTTAGAACTCGGGTTTGATAACAAAGGCAATGCCGCACTTGTTACTGAGCAAACGTATGACACCGTATTCGATCGCTTTTCTGGATTTTTAGAGCGTTTGTCGTTCACAATTGTTGAAGTAAACCAAGAGACAGGTTTAATTACAGCAGATTATGCGAAAGTAGAAAGCAGTGTGTGGGATTCAATTTGGGGCGATGAACCAACAGAGCTTCCAATTGATGAAGGTCAATACCAAATTTTGGTTAGCAAAATCAAACAAGGTGGCACCAGTCTAACGTGGATGGATGACAAAGGCGAAACGCTTGAACCAGGTACAATGAATGGGTTACAACAAGCATTAGAAGCGGCGTTAATCAAGCGCGGTATTAAAATTTAATAAATATAAATACTTCCCACAAAAAGAGCACTTAGCTCTTTTTGTGGTTTTTACAGGTTGAAAATATGTCTCAGTTAGATTCATCACGCCCAGCACCGGTCCAAAAAAGTTATGATTTGAAAGTATGGTTGGTTTTTTTAATTCCTTCTTTAATCGGTGTTTTTTTGTTTATGACGCCAGTACCGTCTGGCGAAATAATGACGATTCCTATTGCGGTAATGGCAAAAGCAATTCAAGCTTTATTTAGTGAGATAGCGCTTGGGTTAATAGCGACAATTATTTGTATTACTGGCGTTATGTCGTTGATATTTAGTGTGTTTAAACCGAAAAGCTTAACCAAATTTCGCTTATTAAATCATTTGTTTAATGTGAGTTGGATTTGGTTAGTAACACGGTTATTTGGTATGGCGTTTGTGCTTTTAACTTATTTTCAAGTTGGGCCGCATGCTATTACCTCAGAAAATACCGGTTTATTAGTATTAAAAGATTTACTACCGGTGTTGTTTTCGGTGTTTATTTTAGCGGGCTTGTTACTGCCGTTATTACTTAATTTTGGTTTACTTGAGCTGGTGGGTACCTTACTTACTAAAGTAATGCGTCCATTGTTTGGCGTACCAGGGCGCAGTGCAGTTAACTGTGTTGCTTCGTGGTTAGGTGATGGCAGCGTCGGTATTTTAATGACTGCACGCCAGTATGAAGATAAATACTACACTCAACGTGAAGCTGCGATTATTGGTACCACTTTCTCTGCTGTATCAATTACCTTTTGTTTGGTTGTTATTGGCCAAGTAAAGCTTGAATATTTATTTGCACCTTTTTACCTAACCGTGTGTTTAGCGGGTGTAGTGGCTGCGATAATTGTTCCGCGTTTACCGCCACTGCGTTTTAAAAAGGACGTGCTTATTGACGGTGAAGAGCCCGATGGAAACGCTGAATTGGTTCCTGAAGGCAAAACATTATTTAAGCATTCACTTGATGTTGCATTAACTAAAGCAGAAAAAGCACCAGGCTTAAAAGGCACAATTGAAGAGGGCTTACACAACGCATTTGATATGGTGTTTGCAGTATTACCTGTGGTAATGGCTGTGGGTACATTTGCGTTAATTATTGCTGAGTACACGCCGATATTTCAATATTTAGGTATGCCGTTTATTCCATTTTTAGAATTACTACAAATACCTGAAGCTGAAATGGCGGCGCAAACGATTATGGTGGGATTTGCAGATATGTTTATTCCGTCTATTTTAGCCGCAGGCTCAATTGAAAGCGATGTAACACGCTTTATTATTGCTGCCATGAGTGTAACGCAACTTATTTATATGTCTGAAGTGGGCGCACTTTTATTAGGTAGTAAAATACCGGTTAATATTTTTGAGTTATTTGTTATATTTATTCTCAGAACTTTAGTAACCTTGCCAGTTATTGCCTTAATGGCACACTGGTTAGTTGGCTAGAACAATCATTTAAACAAAAAAGCCCTGATTATTCAGGGCTTTTTTGTTTCTTTGCTTTGCGCAGATGAGCGTGGTGCTGAAGGTTTAAACTCGCTTTTTGCACTTAAACGCAGCAGTACTAAATTGCCGATAACAATAGCCAGTACAATCACGATAACGAGTACGATTTGCCAAATTTGCATTGCGATGCTCTTATTTTTTATTAAGCGGTAATTATGACCACTTTAAATAAAAGCCGCAATCCTCTCTAGGACTGTAAATAAGCAATTAAAACCGTTGTGCCACCGATAACGTTAAAAAGTTAATGCCTGGGTTTGGCGATTTAAATCCGGCGTTTGAATAGTGAATAATTCGCAGCGCTACATTAGTTTCACCAAAATCTGCCACTAGGCCTATCCTATCTTCAAACTGATAGTGAGTACTTAGGTTTTTACCAGCAAAATAGCGCTCATCAAGTAATGAAAAACCAATGCCAGCCTCTACATAAAAGGGGGTGTTGTATACACTAAATGCTGGAAATTGCACCACCGGTGACACAGCCAAGACCACGTTGGATTGTGATTGTTGATCATGGCGGTATTGCCACACGTTAACGCTGCTTTCTAAATAAAAACGAGCATCGCCGACAAAGTTTTGCATTCCTTGAGGGTGATATTGATACGCAAGCTTTGTCCCTGTTACATTGCCTTCTCCTTTTAAAAAATCGACGGCATAACCATGGTTAGAGGATGCATAAGCGGCTTTGGTAGCCAATATAAACAGGGTAAAAACAAGAACAAAAAGTCTGTTGTATGAGGTTTTCATAACGGCCAACTAGGGTTTAAGTCAAAATATTAAAGGGATAATAAGGGCGGTGAATTGGTGTTTTCAATGAGGACAAAAAGCCGCTTGTATATGGCTTGTTAACCGATTTATTTAACCAATTGAATTTATTTAATTAATTCAATTGGTGCCAATTAGGCATTAATAAGTTGCTTATTTATGCCTTTTTTATTGCCTGTTATTTGCGTAAATTACGCTTAAATTAATTATTTAAACTATGCATTTTTTATGAAACTTATAAAGCTTTTAGTGGTTATTGCTGTTTTTTTCAGTAGCACTTTGTATGCACAAACGCAGCCATCACCTAAGCAGTTATTGCAAACTGTAGCAGAATCATTATTTAACGATATTGGACAGGTAAATGCGAAAGGCGATGCCAGCAAAGAAGCCATGTCGTTAATTGTTCAGCAGCGTTTAATGCCACATATTGATGTTAAGTTTGTGTCGTTTAAATTATTAGGTAAGCATATTAAAGGTATTAACCGCGAACAAGGTGTTGCGTTTATTAATGCTGTAGAGCATTACTTAACAGGAACATATGCCGGTGCGCTTATGAAGTACACAGGGCAGGATGTAATATTTGAGCAAGACGCTGCTGCAAGCGACTCTAAATTTGCTACGGTAAAAACGCAAATTATTGAACCGAATAAGCCAACCATTGATTTGCACTTTAAATTGCGTTTAGGTAACAACAACCAGTGGAAAGTATACGATATTGTTGCAGAGGGAATTTCGTTACTCAGTGCTAAGCAAAAAGAGATCATTCAACGTATTTCTGATGTGGGATTAGACCAAGTCACAGCAGAACTTCAGCAAAGTTAGTACTTTTGCAATTAACAGCTCCAACCTAAAAGCAGCTAATGACGTATGTCGTTAGCTGCTTTTGTATTTTGGCCTATATTGCATGAGTTTACGCTAGCTTGGCTACCTAGCTGTGGTAGAATATTGGCTTCTTTGATTAAGCGTGGTGTCAGCTAAATACTGTTATAACTGACTACTCACCCGAGCTACACTGGAGTTGTGTTGTTTTAATGGAAAATGTACTAATTTGGCCAAAGGAATACCCGTTACTGGTCAAAGGGCTGGTTGAACAAAACGGTGCCTTCATTTTAGATGCTTTAGAAGCTTGGCCCGCCTGTCGCTCTACTGAAGAAGATAATGGTGTATGCACTACTGTTTTACCCCCAATTTATTATTTAACCTGGTTAACCCCCTTAGAGCCATTTGAAGAGTGTTATTTTCAGCATATTTCTGAATATGATGAAAACGCACAAGAGTATATTGCTGCACTGAAAGAGCATTATTTTGCCAATGATTACAGCATAGAAAATATTGTGCTAATGCTGTGTCAGCGACTTGAAAAGTATGCAAGTGTGTCGGCACAAAATAACATTGAAACGCCACTTTCTTTAATTAGCTTATTTTTTAGTAAACGCTTTTTTACTCTGATAGAGCATGCGCTAGAGCAAGGTGCAAAGCTCTCAGCTGAAGATACCTTATCTATTTGGAAAGAGGTCGATTTTAGAGAGCGTTTAAGTGCGCATATTCCCCAGTCGATTGCTGATATTGACCACTTAGCAGAGCTGACCAGTGAAAAAGTGGCTGCTGGCAAAGATTACTTTACTTTGTTAACTCAGGTGTCTCCTGATGTTGACTCTATTGTGCTTTTAGAAAATGCCTTACTTGCGCATTTAAACAAGAAAAAAGCTAAGCAAACCATGGCAATGCGCTTTATTGAGCAAGGCGCCACGGGCACCTTAACCGATGAAGATAATAAAACAGCATTTATGTGGGCGGCAGAAAAAGGCTACGTAAATGTAGTAGAAACACTCCTGCAGTACCAAGATAAAAAAGCGGTAGACGGCCAAGGTAATACGGCGCTGCATTACGCGGTGATAAGTAAAAACGAATCGTTAATGATTTTACTGCTCAAAGCAGGATATGACTTTAGAGCGCGAAATAACGAGGGGTTAAGTTGTTACCGATTAGCGGTTAGTATAAAAGCCAGCAACTTAGTTAAGTGCCTTGAGCGCGACTTTGGTATTAAAGAGTTATCGCCAGAAGGGCAGCTAGAGCGAATTAAAAAGGTGCATGTGTTACATGCGGTTGTGGCTTTATTATTACCGCTACAGTTATTTTTCTTTTTTGATGAAAACATAACTATAAAAAGTGAGCTTACTCTTTTTATGACCATGACGGCGGTGGTGTGTTTTTTCTTTGCAACGAACTTAAAGCGTTGCTCATTGTATCCGCATGTAAAACACCCATGGGGGTTGTTTTTAGTAAGAATGATGTCGGTTTTTAGTCTTGTAGCTCAATTAGGTTTAGCCTGTATTGTGGGGCTGGCAGCTTTAAGCGAGTTAGTTTAAAACTTAATGTTTTGTTACAAAAAAACGCGCTAATTAGCGCGTTTTTGCATTGTTGGGTATTTATTGCGAATTGTTTTTATCATGCTCGTGTGCGGCTTTTTCTTCAGCGAGCTCATCTTTAAGCTTACGAATTTTAAGCCCAAGTTCTTGCCCTCTGTGGCGCGCATAATAAGTACAGCCAATAAACATAGATGAGGCAAATAATAACTCTAGTAATACCCATATAAGCTCATCTTGTGCGACCCACAGTAATGTAAAGCCATGAATAAAATAAAACATAACAATAAAATTAGCCCACGCATAGGTGTAGGCTTTATCTTGTAATATGCCTTTTAAAGGCAGTAATAGTGGCAATACATACACTAAGAAAAGAAAGGTGTTACTGTGGCCGTCTCTTGGGGCTAATATAAACATCCATAACGGCATTAAAATAAGCAGGCCAATATAACCAAATAAGGCTAGGCGCTGAAATTTAATGGTAACCGGTTTTTTAG
Organism: Pseudoalteromonas sp. TB41; assembly: GCF_000497975.1. Taxonomy (NCBI): domain Bacteria; kingdom Pseudomonadati; phylum Pseudomonadota; class Gammaproteobacteria; order Alteromonadales; family Pseudoalteromonadaceae; genus Pseudoalteromonas; species Pseudoalteromonas sp. TB41. The sequence goes on from NZ_AUTH01000020.1 coordinate 22,885, forward strand.
CAGGCTCGCTTGCTTGAATCATTTAAGTTTACTCGCAACTTGAGTCAGGCGCTTTCCGACGCTTTGACATATTTTAATTTCATCTTTACTCAGGGTTGAGCTGTTATTGCTACCTGCAACGTGCGAGGCACCATAAGGTGTTCCTCCTGTTTCGGTGCCGAGCAATTCAGGTACATCGTAGGGCACGCCCATCAACATCATCCCATGATGTAACAAGGGCAATGACAAATTGAGTAGGGTTGCTTCATTGCCCCCATGCATACTGCTTGATGATGAAAACACACAGGCAGGTTTATCGATAAGTTGGCCTTTGAGCCAAAGATCGCTGGTGGTTTCCCAAAACGTTTTTGCTTGTGAGGCCATCATGCCAAAGCGGGTCGGCGTACCAAACGCAAGCCCGTCGCAGGCAACTAAATCATCTTTACTGATCACAATGTCGTGCGTGCTTTTGGCCACAAAAGTTCTCAGTAATGCGGTTGCGCCTTGTTGCTCTATTGACTCTGCAATCTCATGCGCCATAGCTTCAACTGAGCCATGGCTTGAGTGGTACAGCACCACGATAGTTGTGCTCATTATAGAACGCTTAATACGTTTTCAGGCGGGCGACCTAGGGCGGCTTTATTGTTATTTACTACAATAGGGCGCTCAATTAGTTTTGGGTGATTGACCATGGCATCAATAAGCACCGACTCGCTATTTTCATCTTTTAAATTAAGCGCTTTGTACTGCTCTTCTTTGGTGCGCATTAAATCTCGTGCCGAATTAAACCCCAGTTGAGAAACTAAGGTACTAATTTGCTCATGAGAAAGCGGTGTTTTTAAGTATTCAACAACACTCGGTTCAATGTTTTTACTTTGTAATAGGTTAAGGGTTTCGCGTGATTTTGAACAACGCGGGTTGTGATAAATAGTAACTGACATAAAAATACATCCAAAGTATAAATTGTGGCTATTTTAGGTGAACTCACCCCAGACTTAAAGCCTCGCAAGCTCTTTTTGCAATAACCGATACTGTGTGAGTAACGCTTTTAAGCGCTGTTGCTTAACATTTTCACTTGGCTCTACAAAATTAAGCGCTTTTTGTATTTCGTCTGCTGCTTTTAAATACGCACCATACTGGGATAATACATCGGCATTGGCTTCATGGTAGGCTGCCAATTTTTCTTGTTTTTTGTAGGCGTCAGTTAAAAGCTGTTTGCCTAAACTGTGATCGGGTTTTTCCAGTAAAAACGACTTTAATATATTTTCAGCTAACTCATATTGCTCAGCTTCTAATGCCGCATTTGCGTAATTTAAGGTGATCACTTGGTTATTTGGCCGATAATTATTTAACTCGCTTAAGTAACTAACAGCTTCTGCTGCTTTTTTTTGTGCAATGAGTAAATCTGTTTTGGTATCAATATAAAATAAGTTTTTAGGATCGTCTGCCAGTAACTCATCAAGAATAGGTTGTGCTTCATCCGTCTTTTTTTGATCAAGCAAACTAATAGCTAAGCCGTACTGTAGTGCTACGTTGTTATAAGTGTTTTCGCGCATTAACTTTCTAAATAACGCTTCTGCGTTTTCGGGTTTGTTATCGTAACGCGCCAGTACTCGGCTTTTTGCTAAGTTAAAGTTAAGGCTCGAGCTTACCTGGCGTTTAGGGTATTGCTCGGCGCGAAGGCGAACATCTGACACACGACTTTCAGGAAGAGGGTGAGTGAGTAAAAACGCCGGTGGTTTATATTTATAACGAATTTGTGCGGCAAGTTTAGTTAAAAATTCACTTGATGCTCTGGCATCAAACCCTGCGTTGTTGAGGGTTTGCATGCCCATTCTGTCTGCTTCTTGTTCGGCAGAACGGCTATGTGTCAGCTGACTGAAAGCTGATTGTGTTTGGCTGGCTGAAATAATAGCCATACCGGCATCAGGGGCTACAACCGCCGCTAAAATACCAGCAATCATGCCGGCAATGGTAAGCCCGCTATTATCTTGTTGCTGCTGAATGCGCCTTGCTAAGTGGCGCTGGGTGACGTGTGCAATTTCATGGCCAAGAACCGATGCAAATTGACTCTCGTTATCGGCTTGGGNTATTAATCCGGTGTGTACACCAACATGGCCGCCATAAAATGCAAATGCATTGATTTCGGGATTATTTAACCAAAAGAATGAAAACCCAAAACGCACATCATTGGCGTTAGCAACTAACTTTCTACCTAAGGTTGTTAGGTATTCATCAAGCACCGGATCGTTAATCAAAGGCGATGAGCCTCTGATCTGCATCATCATCACTTCACCAATCGCTTTTTCTTTTTCAATTGGCAATGCTTGTAAGGCTGAAGTGCCTAAGTCGGGCAGTTGAAGATTGGTTTGTGCCTTTAACGGCTCACTTATCAGTAGGCTAAATGTAAGCGCTGCACTGCATAAAGTGATAAAGGCTGATTTTAGCTGCATTATATTCCTTGTTTATTTTTTATCAGGGGCACTAGCACTTGAAGGATCATCTGTGTATAAACGGCTGTCCTTTTCACATAGTTGATAAAACGCCTTTATTGTGACCCCATCAACCTTAACAATGTTCAATTGAGTTTGTAAAAAAGCAATAATTTTATGAACCACTTTGTGAGAATGTAATATAAGCGCTTTATCTGCCTCATCGCCTTGGTCTAAGTAAAAGCCAATGAATTTATGTAACTGATTAATGCGAATAACGGTTTTCATCGTCAATGGATCCCATAATCTAAACTCCATTGTCTCATCATGTCGTGCGTACCTATCGATGGCGGTATCATTAGAAAAAGGGAAGGCTTGTAATTCATAACCACGCTCGGTAAACACTTGATGCAGTGAAATTCGTGGTTTGTTATTGCTTTCTTTTTCATAAAGCTCGTTGGGGTCTATTCCCAGCGCTTCTAAATTCCAATTGCGTTTGTCGATAATACGCTTGATGGCATTATCAAATCCGTGATCTAAAATACTTTCACATTCACTCACCGATGAAGCCACTAAATGATAAAAATGCGGCAGCTCCCCCCAATTAATTTGCTTTTTAAACCAATTAATTTCTTTGAGAGTTGGATTGCTAGGCAATTGCGCTTTATTATGCGAATTAGGCATTAACGTATCCTGATAGCTAACGATGTTATAAGGATAAACCATTGCAGAGGTTGTTTTAAGAAAAAGTTAAATTTAACTGCGGTTAATCTCAATTGGCCCTGTTATAGGACTTATTATTAATGTGAATAGGTAGCGAAACGAGTATGCTAGAGCTAAATTTACGCGCTTATAAATGCCCACAGCAATTTATTCAGTTTAAATTAGGGCTGCGTGATGCAATATCGTTAAAACAAGCAATTACCTTTAATATCTCACAAGAACAAAACACTGATGATATTGAACGATATTTGCAAAAAAAAGCGTATTATTACAAGTTAAATAAACAACAGGGGTTGTTATTAGTGGAGCCGTTACGTGTTTGAATATGTAAAAGCATGGTATGAAAAAAAGTTTTCTGATCCTGATTCAGTCACTTTACTTTTTTTATTGTTGGCACTGGTTGCCATGTTGTATTTTTTTGGCCCATTAATTGTGCCTGTGTTAGTGGCACTGATCATAGCTTATTTATTAGATTGGCCTGTGGTTCACTTAGAACGGTTTGGCCTTAAGCGTTTTACTGCCACCAGCATAGTAATGCTGATATTTATTGGCATTATGCTCACTTTAATATTGGTTATAGGCCCTGTGCTTTGGCAGCAAAGCAGTAACCTAGTCCAAGAAACACCGCATATGGTCGAACAAGGTAAATCGTTTTTACTCGATCTGCCTGATAAATACCCCAGCCTTATCAGCGCAGAGCAAGTACAGTCAATTGTAGTAACCGTTGAAACCAAAGTACTCGACTTTGGCCAAGTGGTATTATCTGCGTCGCTTAATTCATTAAAAGACGCTGTAGCATGGTTAATTTACCTTATTTTGGTACCGCTACTGGTGTTTTTTATGCTCAAAGATAAAGTAGAGCTCAGTGCCAGCATTGCTAAAATGATCCCACGCCAACGCCGCTTAATTTTACAAGTGTGGCATGAAATGAATCAGCAAATCATGAATTATATTCGTGGCAAAGTATTTGAAATTTTAATTGTTGGTTCTGTGTCGTTTATTGCTTTTACCATACTGGACTTACGGTACGCCGCGCTTTTAGGCGTTCTCGTAGGCTTTTCGGTGCTTATTCCATTTGTGGGCGCAGCGTTAGTAACTATACCAGTGGCCGCAGTAGCGCTGTTTCAGTTTGGTTTAGAAACTCAATTTTGGACCGTTTTAATTATATACGGCATTATTCAAGCGCTCGATGGCAACGTATTGGTGCCTTTATTGTTCTCTGAAGCGGTTGATTTAAATCCGGTATTTATTATTGTTGCGGTGCTATTTTTTGGTGGGCTATGGGGTTTTTGGGGAGTGTTTTTTGCCATTCCATTAGCATCATTAGTCAAAGCACTTATTAATGCCTGGTCATCCAAACACGAAGAACTCGCGCAAGAGCTCGGTAACTAAAAGGTATAGTAAACGCACTTTAATTACTAAAGATTATTATTCATTCCTGTCAAAACTATGTACTATTGGGAATAAGATATATTTTTTAGTAATAAGGTGCGTTTTTAATGTCAGAGTTTTTATTGCCAGATGAACCCAAAGCTCAAGTTTATCTCGATGCAAATGCGACCACACCTGTATTGCCATGTATTGCAGAGGTGGTGTGCCATGCTATGCAAATTTGTTTTGGTAATCCCTCAAGTCCTCATATAACCGGCATTCAAGCCAAGCACTTATTAGAACAAACTAGGCAAAAAGCCCGTACCGTCATTGGCGCGCAGCAAGGTGATATTTTATTCACCTCCGGTGCCACTGAGGGGATTCAAACCGCCATCGTATCGACGCTCATTAATGCAAAACACCATACAAAGCCAAATCCCGTTTTATTGTATGGGGCAACCGAACATAAAGCGGTGCCTAATACGCTAAAGCATTGGAATACAGTGCTTGAGATTAACGCTGACATTATTGCTATTCCGGTTAATCGTGATGGTATTTTAGATTTAGACTTTATTGCTCAGCATATTGATAACGCTTTGATGATTTGCACGATGGCCGTTAATAATGAAACCGGTGTTTACCAAGATCTAAGCGCCATAGAAAAGGTGATTCGTAGTCGTAATAGCCAAGTCACTTGGATGGTTGATTGTGTACAAGCGCTTGGCAAACAACAGCTCAACCTAAGTGAAACAACGATTGATTATGCGCCTTTTTCAGGGCATAAACTTTATGCACCTAAAGGCATAGGTTTATTGTATATTCGTCAAGGCAGCCCATACACGCCCTTTATAGCCGGTGGCGGCCAAGAAAGTGGCATGCGCTCTGGTACAGAAAACCTGCCTGGTATAGCTGGGCTCAATAAGCTGTTTAGTTTGCTGCTAGATAAACAAGACGAGACTTTTAAATCAATAGATGTACTTAACTTGTATCGGGATAAACTGCATAGCGCCTTAGTTGATACTTTTGGAAGTATTACCTTTAATCATGACTTTGCTTGCTCAGTGCCCACAACGCTTAATTTTGCGGTTAACGATTTAACTAGTAAAGAAGTTATTGATTTATTTGACGCTGCAGGTATTAGGGTCAGCGGTGGTTCTGCATGCAGTACAGGAGCCACGCAGAGCTTTGTGCTTGATGCGATGGGAGCCTCACAATGGCAAAGTGAAAACGCAATTCGTTTGTCATTTGGCCCTGCTGCTACGATGGCGCAAATAGATGATGCATGTGAACAAATTAGAGCGCTTAAAACCGTATTACAAGCTAACTGTTTAGTGATTTCTGATAGCAGTTTTCCTTTGCAAGAAGTATGTGCTTTAGGGCTTACCCAATTTAGACACCAAGGTGCATGTAGTTGGTTGTATGTAACAGATGAGCAACATGCATTTATTATCGATCCGATTATTGAACTGATCCCTCGCTTTGAAAAAATAGTAACTACGCAAAATTTAACTATTACCGCTATTTTAAACACGCACGAGCATCAAGAACGTCACTGCGCACTTGATTTAATGCGCAGCGCACTTAAAGAAAACCTAGTCGCTGGAGAGGTTGATAAATTAGGCTGGCCAACGAATAGCGACACATTGCAATTAACCACTCACGTACTCGAAAAGCTAGCCACACCAGGGCATAGCCAAGATAGCGTGAGTTATTTATTAAAAGCGAATAATGGAGATGTTCAGTACTGCTTTTGTGGTGATTTAATTTTACCTGCAGGGCTTGGAAATACCGCGCTTGATGGCGGGGATGCAATGCAAATGGCGCATTCCTTGACGATGTTAGCAGCAGAGCTTAATCCGCAAAGTGTGGTGTGTTCAGGGCATGATTACCAACAGTGCTTTGCAATGAACTGGGCTGTTCAACAGCAGCAAACGCCATTGTTACAAGCCTTACTTAAAGGTGATATTGATGACGCTGAATTTGCCGCACAAAAACAGCAAGCAGATTTACAACAACACACACAAGCCAACACGCTCTGTGGTTATGTTAATGCTAAGCCTGCTGTAGAAACTTCGCAATTAAGTTTTAACCAAGCAAAAGAAATACTGGTAGAGGGCAATGCGTATTTAATTGATACCCGAGAACCTTATGAACATGGCGCTAATAATTTAAGCGTATTGCTAAACGTACCCATAGCTAAAACCTTAAATATTCCTTTAAGTCGAATGGCTCATGCACTTACGCAAGGCCAATTGGACAAAAACAACCAGTATATTTTGGTGTGTCGCAGTGGTAACCGTTCAAAAATTGCGGCAGCAAATTTGACTGAGCTTGGTTACAGCAGTGTTTATAACTTATCAGGTGGTTTAGCGTTAACCGGTTAATTGTTTTTTTAGAGGAAAGGCCGACATTTGTCGGCCTTTTTTTTGCTCGCTTTAATTTGGATCAGTTAGAAATTAATAAAATCTTCATTAAAGAGAGGGGCTGATCAGTTGTTAAATTCAATTTTTAATTTTATGATACCGGTGTCAAAAGCAAAAAATTGCGCTATTATCTGCATCAAAGCTTATAAAAATAACGCAAATTAGACTTTTTAAGCTATAATATTGGGCTTTGCTTTTTACAAAATTCGGTTGTTTTGCGTCGTAAGAAATTAAATAAAGCGCTTTAAATCAATAGATTAATAAATTAGGGGATGTTTACATGGCGAGCCGTTCTGAGTTAGTAAGTTGGCAAGCACTAGAAAATAGTGCACAAAAGATGGCACAAACACATCTGAAAACTTTATTTGCACAAGACGATTCTCGTTTTTCTCAATTTTCTACTCACATTCCCGGTATATTGTTTGATTATTCAAAACAACGTATTGATGAGAAAGTTTTCGCTCAATTAATCTCATTAGCTAAAGAGTGTGATATTGAAGCGTGGCGTGAAAAAATGTTTGCCGGTGAGAAAATAAATATCACCGAAGACCGTGCCGTATTGCATACCGCACTTAGAAATCGCGCCCATACACCGCTTATTGTTGATGGTGAAAATATTACTGAGGCGGTCGATAGCGAACTTGCTAAAATTAAAACCTTTGTTGAAAAAGTACGCAGCGGGCAGTGGTTAGGTTACACCGGTAAAGCGGTGAAAGATGTAGTGAGTATTGGAGTAGGGGGGTCAAACCTAGGCCCTCAAACGGCAACTGAAGCACTTAAAGCAGTGGTTGATAAACCGTTAAACGTTCATTATGTTTCTAATGCTGATGGCGTACAAATTGCGTCAGTATTGAATAAAGTTGACCCTGAAACAACGTTATTTGTTATTTCGTCAAAAACCTTTACTACCTCAGAAACCATGACCAACTCAAAAACAGCGGTTGATTGGTTTTTAAATAGCGCCAAAGATAAAAGCGCCATAGCAAAGCATTTTGTGGCAGTAAGCACCAATTTAGAAAAAACCGCGGCATTTGGTATTAGTGACGAAAACGTATTTACCATGTGGGATTGGGTTGGCGGTCGTTTTTCACTTTGGAGTGCCATTGGTTTACCTATTGCACTTTATGCCGGCTTTGAAGCATTTGAAGCTATTTTAGAAGGGGCGTTTGAAGTTGACGAGCACTTTAAGTCGGCACCGCTCGAGCAGAATATTCCTTTAATTATGGCGCTGTTGAGTGTATGGAATACCAGCTTTTTAGGGTTTGATTCGCAAGCTATTTTACCTTACGACCAAGCATTGCATATGTTGCCTGCGTATTTACAACAAGGTGAAATGGAAAGTAACGGTAAGCACGTCACTTTTGATGGGCAAACCGTACCTTACACTACCGTGCCTATTATTTGGGGCATGACGGGAATAAATGGCCAGCATGCGTTTTATCAATGTTTGCACCAAGGCAATGTAATTGTCCCTGCGGACTTTATTGGCTCTGTAAAACCACAGGTTAACGTTGATAAGCATCACAATATTTTATTATCGAACTTTTTTGCACAAACCGAAGCATTAATGAACGGGGTAGATGCGCAGCAGATAACCGCTGATTTAACAGCCAAAGGCAAAACGCCTGCGCAAATTGAAATGCTACTAAAGCATAAAATTCATCAAGGAAACCGCCCAACAACGTCTATATTATTAGACACGGTTGATGCAAAAGCGGTGGGTCGTTTAATTGCACTGTATGAACATAAGATTTTTTGCCACGGTATTATTTTACAAATATGTTCGTTTGATCAGTGGGGCGTTGAGCTTGGTAAAGGTTTAGCCTCTAAAATTGAAGCTGAATTAACCGACGATAACGTGGTTAATGAGCACGACAGCTCAACACAGGGCTTAATGGCGTACTACAAAAAACACCGTACGCAGTAACACATTCACTTATTACACAATAAGTAACCAAATACCTTTGAACGGGTAGCGCTGGAGTCCTAGGGCCTGTATTTTTGTGAGAGGAATTACAGTGTCCCTAGACCCATTTTTTATGGCGCATATAACGAACAACACTAGTAGGCTTTGTGCTAAGGCCTGCATATCCAGATAATAAACCGCTATAACTGATTACCAATACGGTAGTGGCAGGTAGCATAAACGTAGAGAGTAACTATGCTTAATCCTTTTGATATTATAATTTTTGGGGGCGGTGGTGATCTTGCGTTACGCAAATTACTTCCTGCAATGTATCGAGCATATCAAGAAGGTAACTTACCGCAAGGCTCACGTATTTTGCCTACCGTGCGCGAACAAAGTAAATGTGATGAATACATTGATACCGCACACAAAGCATTACAAGAATTTTTAAGCGAAGGCGAGTATAACGCTAAGGATTGGAAATCGTTCTCAGCGTTTTTAGTGCCTGTAGTGAGTAATGTTACCGAAGCGGATGATAACTGGGATGTACTGAAAAAAATTCTTGATGAAGACGACAGCGATAAATCTCGTGTGTTTTACTTATCTCTTCCGCCAGCTGTGTATGGCACTTGCTGTGAAATTCTATCCACTAAAAAATTAATAACAGCCAATTCACGTGTTGTTGTAGAAAAACCAATTGGCTATTGTGGCGAGTCTGCAGAAGTTATTAATGCGAAAATTGCACAGTACTTCGACGAAGATCAAATCTTCCGTATTGACCACTACCTAGGTAAAGAAACCGTTCAAAACTTAATGGCATTGCGTTTTTCAAATTCATTATTTGAAAACATGTGGGATGCTAAATCGATTGATAACATCCAAATTAGCTTATCAGAAACGGTAGGGCTTGAGAGCCGCGCTGGTTTTTATGATAAAGCCGGTGCCTTGCGTGACATGGTGCAAAACCACTTGTTACAGCTACTTTGCTTAGTCGCAATGGAGTCACCGCATAAACTTAAAGCCAATAGTATTCGCAATGAAAAGTTAAAAGTATTAGAAGCATTACGCCCATTAGAGGGCAGCGATGTTGATGACAATATTATTCGTGGGCAATACGTACCGGGTGATTTAAACGGTAAAATAGTCCCAGGTTACCTAGAAGAGCTAAACGAAGGGGCAAGTAAAACTGAAACCTTCGTGGCTATTCGTGCGCACATTGATAATTGGCGTTGGGCGGGTGTGCCTTTTTACCTGCGTACCGGTAAACGTATGGCAAAGCGCTGCGCTGAAATTGTGGTTGAATATAAAAAAGTATCTCATAACGTGTATGAGGACAGCGTAGGTAATATCGAGCCAAACCGTTTGGTGATCCGTTTACAACCACAAGAAAGCATTCAATTAACGCTGATGTCGAAGCGTTTAGATAATTTAGACATGCAACTTGAACCTGTAACGATGAACATTGAGCTGTCGCAAGCATATAGTAATGGCTTTCACTCAGATGCTTACAAACGTTTAATGCTTGATGCTGCAGCGAATAATCCATCATTATTTATTCATCGTGATGAAGTACGCCAAGCATGGAAGTGGATTGATCCAATAATTGAACGTTGGCAAGAAAAAGGTAAACCAGCACTGTATAGAGCCGGTAGTTGGGGCCCTGAAGATGCAGATGAATTATTAGCAGAGAATAATCATGTTTGGTTTAATACTGGCGATAAGGCATAAGTGATGGCAACAATAGTAGAAAAGTTTTTTGACGATAAAGCTGCGCTGACTGATGAATTATCTCAGTCGTTAGAGCATGCTTTACGTGATGGCATTGAACGTGATGGCCGTGCAGTATTAATGGTTTCAGGCGGTTCATCGCCAGAACCGGCTTATAAACATTTATCGACCCTTGATTTAAATTGGGCAAACATTGATGTTGCTATGGTTGATGAGCGCTGGGTTGAGGCAAGTCATGAAAAGAGTAATGAAGCATTCATCAAGCGTACTTTGTTACAAAACCATGGTGCAGCGGCTAATTTTATTAGCATGAAAAATACGGCAGCCACTGCAGAGCAAGGGGTTGATGCCTGTGAAGCGCAGTTTCAAGCATTAAAACGTCCTTTTGATGTGACTATTTTAGGCATGGGCCCAGATGGCCACACCGCGTCATTATTCCCACATGCACAAGGCCTGAAAAACGGCCTAGATTCAAGCCAACTTGTGTGCGCTATCAACGCGATACAAAGTGACGTAACAGGCAGTATTACTGAGCGCATGAGCTTAACGTTAAATGCGATTGCACAATCTAAAGTGGTTAAATTGTTAATTAGTGGCGATGAAAAGCTGGCTGTTTATAAACAAGCTTTAGCGGGGGGCGATGTGAATGACATGCCGTTACGTGCGGTATTAAATCACCCAGAGATCAACATTGAAGTGTATTGGGCGCCCTAATTTTAATATAAATTAGATGTGCGCTAAACCTCTTTGTATTGATGGTTTAATGAAAGGTCAGTCGCTTTTGCTACTGACCTTTTTTATTGCTGATCTGTTTTACTCTTTGCTGAATTAAACAAAGCCGCGCAGAGATAAAGATGAAATGCTGAGTATTGCCTCCACAATTAGCAGTATAAAATAGGCTTTTACACCGATTGTAAATCCTGAATAAATTTTACTTATAGCTAAAAAAATCAAATGGTTAAATTTATTAAACACTAACTCACAAGCATGTTTTACGGTTTGAAAATTCCTACTCACCACGTCGTTTTAAACAAAATCAATTTAAAAATGCTTCAAGTACATGCTGGAAATGTGAACGAATTAAACAAATTTAATTCGGCTTTTTCATGCAATAATTAATTTCTTTAAAATCATTTGCTTAATGTTGAATTAGCTATTTTTCATACAAAAAGAGCGGAAAAATGTAGCAAAATTGTAATTTTGCATGTATGGTTTGTTACTACTATGACAGCGCTGTCATGGCGGTAGGCAAAATGATAAACAAAAACCAACAAAATGATTCAAGGGGAATCCTGTGTTAGCTAAAAATTTTAAAAAAAGCTTATTAGCAGTAAATATCGGCTTAGTAATGGGAGCCGGGTTCACTGGTGCTGCATTCGCAGCCGATGAAACTAAAGTTCAAGAAGATGTTGAAGTAATCCAAGTTACGGGTATTCGCGCTTCAAATAAAGAAAACTTAAACGGCAAGCGTTTTTCAAATGCCGTTGTTGATGTTGTAACAGCTGAAGACGTTGGTAAGTTTCCTGATGGCGATGTAGGTGAATCTCTTGGTCGTATTTCTGGTGTCAGTGTATCTCGTCAATTTGGACAGGGTCAGCAAGTATCTATCCGTGGTGCATCAGCACAATTAACACGCACATTACTTGACGGTCATACTGTTGCCTCAACTAGCTGGTTCGATCAACAAGCGGTCGATCGTAGCTTTAATTATTCATTACTACCTTCTGAATTAGTAGGTGGCTTAGAAGTTTATAAATCATCTCAAGCTAATCTAGTTGAAGGTGGTATCGGCGGTACTGTAATTGTTAAAACTCGTAAACCGCTAGATTTAGATGCAAACACTGTATTTGCTAGTGTTAAAGCTGATTACGGTACAGTATCTGAGGAGACAGATCCTGAGCTTTCAGGCTTGTACAGCTGGAAAAATGATGGTGAAACATTTGGTATCTTAGCTGCGGGTTCATTATCAGAAGTAGATTATCAACGTAACGGTATTGAATCGTCAGGTGGTTGGAGTGGCGGTATGGCACCCACAACCTTCCAGCAAGCTCGTGAGCGTACTGCGTATAACGTAGCTATGCAATATCAGCCATCAGATTCGCTAGTTTTAGGTCTAACTTATACAAGTTTAGAGCTAGATGCTAACAATGCTAACTCGCAAATCATTATATTCCCAGGTGATGGTTCATGTGAACAAACGAACGCCTCAGGTAACTGTGTTTCGCGTAATATCGACGGCAATGGCACGGCTTTTTTCCAAACATGGGCGCGTAAAGCAAGCATGAAGTCTGATACTGTTGACTTAGATTGGAAATATGACTCAGAGTTATTCACCTTTAAAGGTCGTGTAGGTAAAACAAGCGCAGACAGTGATGTAACAACGGCAAACTATGGTATGTTTGCAAATAACAATAGCGACTTAAATGGGTCTATTGATATGACTGGCGACGTGACTAGATTTAATTTAGCTAACCAATCATACGATGCTAGCATTTTACCTGATACCATCAGCCCACAAACTTGGGCGCCTGAATACAACCCTGATTCAGATGAAGAAAGTTACTTAAATTTAGACTTTGAAATTCCTGTTGAGCTTGGTGTTATTACCGCAATTAAAACGGGCTTAAGATATGCCGATCACAAAGTTGTACAAGATGGTAATGCAGCCAATGTGAATGCCGATTTAGTACCTGTACGTAATGCTAATGAATACTACCCAGGTACCGTGACTGCCGGTGGTGGTTTTGTAATACCTGAACCCGATATGGATCTAATGATTGCTGATTCATTAGCAATGACAGAAGGTTATACAGCACGTCCACAAGCATACGGCACCATAGAAGAAGAAAACTTTGCTTTATATGCGATGGCTGATTTTGACACCGGTGGTATTCGCGGTAATTTAGGTGTTCGTTATATATCAACTGATATTTCGTCAGATTACTATGATTTAAGTGATGAAGGTGTTTACGACTCGACGTTATCTACAGACAAAGCCGATTACAGTGAGTTCTTACCAAGCTTAAACGTGGTTATGGATTTAGCTGACGACTTAATCTTACGTACCTCAGCAGCACAAGTTATCTCTCGCCCTAATTACGCAGATTTATTTGCAACGCGTAATCTAGCGGGTTATACAGATAACCGTCCTTTAAATGAAGTTTTAAATACGGGTAATGTAGGTTTAAGTCCATTTAAAGCGTTCCAAGCAGACATTGGTGTTGAATGGTATTTTGATGACGATGCTATGTTAAGCGTCACATACTTCACTAAAGAAGTAAGCTCATTTATTTCTACCCAACAACAAACCAATCAACAAATTGGTATCGACATCCCAGTTTATACGACTAACCCAGATGCCGGCGAGCCACCGTGTGGTGCTCAGCAATATGACTGTTGGACAGTAAGCTCATCGACAAATGGTACGGGTGGTTCAATTGAAGGTATTGAGTTCCAAATTCAAGATTCATTCGATAACGGCTTTGGTTATTCATTTAACTACACCTATTCAGATGCGAAAGCACCAGCAGAAAACTACCCAGACCGTGTTGGGGTATTCTCTGATTCATCGAAAAACAGCTATAACGTAGTTGGTTTTTATGAAAATGATGATTTTTCTGCTCGTTTAGCATATAACTGGCGTTCAGAGTTTATTATTCGTGAAGCACCAGGTTGGTACGGTAACCGCGAACATCAAGACTACGGACAGCTAGATTTCAGTGCAACATACTCTGTAACTGATTACTTAGATGTCACTTTCGAAGGGATTAACTTAACAGAGGAAGACAGCGTTCAGCTGGGTAACAATGATGCATCTACCTCATTACCAAACCCTGATTTACTGAATGACTTCCCTGTGTGGAGTTTTGAAGGTGAAGCACGTTACAAGCTTGGTGTAACAATGCGTTTTTAATACGCTAAATGAGTAAAAATAACCTAGGCCCAGCATTGCTGGGCTTTTTTACGAGGTTAAACTTTATTGGTGATTTATGGATATAAAAAAAGTTGCAATTGTAGGTGGTGGAACAGCAGGGTGGTTAGCTGCAAACCACATTGGCAAAGAGATGCTCAATCGTAAAGGTATATCTGTTACTTTAATAGAGTCCCCAGATATACCGCCAATTGGTGTCGGTGAAGGCACAGTCCCCGATATTAGGAATACCCTAAAAAGCTTTGGTATTCGTGAAGATGAATTTATTAGGCAATGTGATGCAACGTTCAAGCAGTCTATAAAGTTTATTAACTGGATGGATAAGAAAAAACATGGCGAAGGCAACTTTTTTCATCATTTATTTGATGTGCCAAGCCCTTATGATGCCAAGCATTTAACTTCTTATTGGTTAAATAACAAAGAGGAAAGTCAAAGTTATGCGCAGGGCTTATCTTCTCAGCATGTTATTTGTGAGGCAGGCTTAGCACCTAAAAATATTACTAATGCTCAATATGAAGGGGAGTTGGCTTACGCGTATCATTTTAATGCAGGCAAGTTTGCACAACTACTCGCTTGTAATGCAAAAGAAAAATTTTCTGTAGAGCATATACACACCCATGTTACACAGGTAAAGCTTGGCGTTGACGGCGCTATTGCTGCACTTATTACAGATAACAATGAAGAGCTTGAGTTTGACTTTTATATTGACTGCTCAGGCTTTGAATCTTTACTTATGAGAAAAGCGTTAAAGATTCCTTTTGTTGATGTATCTGAGAGTTTATTAATTAACAGCGCATTAGTGGTACAAGTACCAACCAAAGCCGATGATGCTATTCCTCCTTATACACTTGCCACCGCTCATCAAGCTGGCTGGATTTGGGATATAGCGCTCACCAATAGGCGTGGAGTCGGTTTTGTTTATTCAGATAACCATATGACGGATGAACAGGCACATGAAAAACTTGACCGTTATTTAGGTGACAGTAAGCAAGATCTTACCTACAGAAAAATACCAATGCGGGTCGGTTACCGGAAAAAGTTTTGGCATAAAAATTGTGTTGCCCTTGGCTTAGCGCAAGGGTTTTTAGAACCATTAGAGGCAACGTCAATATTATTAACTGACTTTTCAGCTAAATTTTTAACGTTGCGCTTCCCATCATCAACAACGCAGCTAGAGCAATTAGAAGAGCGTTTTAATCATGCTATGGGGTATGCATGGGAGCGGGTGATTGATTTTATTAAACTTCACTACTGTATATCAGACCGCACTGATTCAGCTTTTTGGATAGCAAATAAAAACCAAGACACTATTTCCTCGTCATTAAAAGAAAAACTTAATTTGTGGAAAGAGTTTACCCCAGTCAGAGATGATTTTTTTAGTCAGTTTGAAGTGTTTTATCTAGAGAACTTCTTATTTGTACTTTATGGAATGAATTACAATACTAAGGCGTCTAACAGCCCCGGTAAAGAACAGGCACACTGTTTAGCGCGTTTAAAACAAAGAGCTGAGATTGATCACTATTTAATAAATAAGCTTCCTGATCACAGAGCGCTTTTAAATAAAATTAAACAGTATGGGCTTCAGTCAATCTAACCCTTATCTTACACTTGCAAAAGAGGCTATCGACAGACGGCCTTTTTTAGCATCGGCTAAGCAGCTTTGCTCAGAGTAAATATTTGCACTGTGTAATAAGTTACCTTGGTAAATAACTAGGCGATTAAATTTAGCATCTATTTTAAACACCTGCTCAAATAAGCTAGTGGTACCTGCTAAATAGCCTTGATGTTCATCAGGGTTATTTTTAACATCGTTAACTATATCTGCCAATAGTGGTTTGTGTTGCTCTTTAAATTCAATAATGTTTTGCGGTATGTATTTATAAATACTGGTGCCACCGAGTTCCTCACCAGATAAATAATGCACAAACGCATAGTCTCTTTCATCACATGAATCGATATGGGGCACTTTTTGATCGACAATTAAATTAGCCGGTTTACATGAAACTAATGAAAGCAAACTTTTATGAAGAATAGACTCGTGGTAGTTTTTGTTTTCTATTTTAGGCAGTATTTCATTTTGAAAAAATGCGTGCAGCAACCTCAAGTACGGTTGTGGCATATTATCGCGGATCCCCGGATAAAAGGAATTATCTGAAAACATAGGATTAAAGTAAGCTATGTTATGGGCAAAATTCATTACACTACTTGTATCTAAAAGAAAATCATCAACAACGTAAGCGTATACCTGTGTGCCAGGGATCATCAACTTTTCAATTTTTAACTGTGGATTTATGGTTAAATTTTTCATTTTTAAGGTCTAATTTTTGATGAGAATATTTAAGTGTAAACATCTTACCTCGCTGTAAAATTAATATATCACCTCTGACAACGCTGTCAAAGCTATCAGCGAGTGTATTTAATGGCTAATAGACCAGTGAACGTTGGCAAAAGTAACGTTTTTTATATATTTGTCTAAATAATCAGCGATAATGTTTTTGTTAATTAATAACGTACAAAATGACACAAAATTTTCACTTCCTTTTTGTCACCAAAACCATTAGCCTTAGGCCACTAATAGTAATAAATCAAATTAATAAATAACGGAGCAGTAACATGGCGGAGCAACAAGTACAGCCTTTACACAACGAAAAACATGCCAACACTAAAATTAAAAATGGCATCAATATCGAATTTATGAAAACTCAACACTTAGTGCCAGTTGTAGCACACGAGTTTGCGCGTATCGCCAATGAGTTTCCAATGTCTTTTGTTAAAAATAACGAAACAGGTACTTTTCAAGCGGTTGCTATGTTTGGCCTAGAGCCTGGCGAAAACTTATTTGTTGATGGCGACAAATGGACAGCAGCATTTGCACCTATGGCAACAACGCGTTACCCATTAGGTTTAGTAAAGCACCCTGAGCAAGATCAATTTGGTATTGTAATTGACGAAGCGAGCTCATTAGTTGGTGAAGAAGAGGGTAATGCATTATTCGAAAACGGTGAAGAAACTGATTACCTTAAGCGTCGTAAAGAAGCGTTAGTATCGTTCATTGAGTTTTCACAAGTCACTGATGCGTTTACTAAATTCCTTGCTGATAAAGAATTACTAGTAGCACAAACGCTAACGGTTGATATTAAAGGCGAGAAAAAAGACATCAACGGTATTTACCTTATCGATGAGAAAAAACTAAATGAGCTAAGCGATGCAGACTTTCTAGAGCTTCGTAAACGCGGTTATTTAGCACCTATCTATTCTTTCTTAACGTCTACTCACCAAGTAGCACGTTTAGCACGTTTAAAAGCGCAACAAGCGTAATTTTTAAACAGAATTCAAAAAGCGCCTCAGGGCGCTTTTTTTATGCCATTAAACTCAGTTCACTTGAAAAACCCCACGTAACCATTCACATTAGTTTTAATCTTAACTAACAAAAGAACGCACAATGAAAAAATCACTATTACTAGGACTGCTTTGCGGTAGTTTAATGAGTGTGAGCTCATCTGCATTGAGTGCGAGCACGCCGTTTGCCATTGCGATTCATGGCGGGGCAGGCACAATCGAAAAAAGTAAATTTACACCTGCTCAAGAGCAAGCTTACCGCGATAAATTAGCTCAAGCTGTTGAGACTGGGTATAAGGTACTTGAACAAGGCGGAGAAAGCCTTGATGCAGTCACAGCAGCCATTGAAGTGTTAGAGCAATCGCCTTATTTTAACGCCGGACGCGGCGCGGTATACACCTATGATGGTAGCCATGAGTTAGATGCCTCTATTATGGATGGTCGTAACCGCCAAGCTGGAGCGGTTTCGGGCATTAAGCATATAGAAAGTCCAATTAAACTTGCCCGTTTAGTGATGGAAAAATCAGTGCATGTGATGTTAAGTGGCCAAGGTGCAGAAGAGTTTGCTAAAGAGCAAGGAGTTAGCTTAGTAGAGAATAATATATTTGATACAAAGCATCGCTATGAAGCTTTATTAAAAGCAAAGGAAAAACTAGAGGCGAGCAAAAGCACCAATAAAGATTATCAAGCAGCGCACAAGGCGTTACCCGCTAATTATAAAATGGGGACTGTGGGTGCGGTTGCACTGGATAAACAAGGTAATTTAGCCGCGGGTACGTCAACTGGCGGAATGACCGCAAAACGTTTTGGCCGTATTGGTGATGCACCAGTTATTGGCGCGGGTACCTTTGCAGAAAACGCCTCGTGTGCAGTATCGGCAACCGGCCATGGCGAATATTTTATTCGTTATAATGTGGCAAGCGATATTTGCGCACGAGTAAAATATCAAGGTAAAACCATTGCTCAAGCCGGGGATGAAGTAATAAATGGGGTGCTTAAACCGATTGGCGGCACAGGCGGTGTTATTATTGTTGATACAAAAGGCAATATTAGCCTGCCGTTTAACACCACAGGCATGTACCGTGCGAGTAAATCGAATACGCAAGCGACTTATGTAGGTATTTTTAGCGACGAATAAGCGTTTTTCTTTAGTGGCTGGAGGTTTATATAATAATCCGCTGATTGTTATGTCCTTTACAGGATTAACCCCAGCCATTTAATTTGCTACAATCGGGACTCTTTGACTAATTTTTATAAGGTATGCAGGTGGTAAACCTAGGTCAGTTGTTTGGCGAGCTAAAAACGTGCTTAAAAAAAGATCAATTCAGTTTTAAAAAGCGCCTTCATGGCGTAAAAAAAATTACCGACGAGGCAAAACTTACCAGTGCGCTTGAAAAAATTACGGCTGATATCAGTCGCAGTCAATCGCTTCGCGAGCAGCGTTTAGCTGGGCTACCTAACGTTACTTATCCTGAGCAATTACCGGTCAGTCAAAAAAAAGACACCATTAAAGAAGCCATTGCTAATAATCAAGTGGTGATCATTGCTGGTGAAACCGGCTCAGGTAAAACCACACAAATTCCTAAAATGTGTTTAGAGTTAGGCCGCGGGGTTGATGGGTATATAGGCCATACTCAACCTAGACGTTTAGCTGCACGTAGCGTTGCCAATCGTATAGCAGAAGAAATGCAATGCGAGCTTGGTCAGCAAGTGGGTTTTAAAATTCGCTTTAGCGATCAGGTTTCTAATAACAGTTATATAAAACTGATGACCGACGGTATTCTATTAGCTGAAATACAACAAGACCGTTTTTTGAATCAATACGACACCATTATTATTGATGAAGCGCATGAGCGCAGTTTAAACATTGATTTTATTTTAGGTTACCTTAAAAATTTACTTCCTAAACGTCCTGACTTAAAAGTTATTATTACCTCAGCGACCATTGATCCAGAACGTTTTTCTAAGCACTTTGATGATGCGCCAATTATTGAAGTATCAGGCCGGACATTCCCTGTGGATGTACGCTATAACCCCATCAGTGATATCCAAAAAGAAGACATGGAAGCCGAAGGCGACCAGTTACAGGGGATTTTTGATGCGGTTGATGAGCTTTGCGCTGAAGGCCCCGGTGATATTCTGATATTTTTAAACGGTGAACGAGAAATACGCGATACCGCCGATGCACTAAGTAAGCGTAATTTAAAACACACCGATATATTACCTTTGTATTCAAGGCTATCGAACGCTGAGCAAAATCGTATTTTTGCGCCGCATTCGCGCCGCCACATTATTCTCTCAACCAACGTCGCTGAAACATCGCTAACGGTGCCAGGTATTCGTTATGTTATTGACCCGGGTACGGCGCGTATTAGTCGTTACAGTTACCGTACAAAGGTTCAACGTTTACCCATAGAGCCTATTTCGCAAGCCAGTGCTAATCAGCGAATGGGGCGTTGTGGACGTGTTGAAGCGGGTATTTGTATTCGCTTGTATTCAGAGGACGATTTTTTATCGCGTCCTGAATTTACCGATCCTGAAATATTGCGTACTAACTTAGCATCAGTTATTTTACAAATGCTGGCATTAGGATTGGGTGATATGGCGCAATTTCCTTTTGTGCAAGCCCCAGATAGCCGCAACATTAACGATGGTTTAACACTGCTTGAAGAGTTAGAAGCGGTAAAAGAAGCTAAACGTCATCAAAAAACCAGTTTAACGCAATCTGGTCGAGAGCTGAGTCGTTTGCCAGTGGATCCGCGTTTAGCAAAAATGGTGCTGACTGCGCATAAGCTGGGTGCATTGCGTGAGGTGATTATTATTGTTGCTGCGCTCTCAATTCAAGACCCACGAGAACGACCACAAGAAAAACGCCAGGCAGCGAATGAAAAACACGGTCGCTTTGACGATCCAGACTCTGACTTTATCGCCTTTTTAAACTTGTGGAATTACCTCGAAGAGCAGCAAAGTGAGCTGACCAATAGCCAGTTTAGAAAGCTATGTCAAAAAGACTTTTTAGCGTATATGCGTATTCGTGAATGGCAAGACATCGTTTATCAAATCAGCACTGTGTGCAATGAAATGAAAATGAAAGCCACCACTAATGTTGCAGACAGCGAGCTTATTCACAAAGCACTGTTAAGTGGCATGCTCAGTCATATCGGTTTTAAAGACGAAAAGCAGCTGTATAAAGGCGCACGTAATAGCCAATTTCATATTTTTCCAGGATCTGGCTTGTTTAAAAAGAGCCCCAAGTGGATGATGTCGGCTGAATTGGTAGAAACCAGTAAACTCTATGCCCGTATTAATGCCAAAATAGATGTGAACTGGGTAGAACCGTTTGCTCAACATTTGGTAAAACGAAGCTATACAGAGCCACACTGGGAGAAAAAGCCCGGTGCAGTCATTGCCTTTGAGCAACAAACACTTTACGGCCTGCTTATCGTTAATAAACGCCGGTGTGTGTATAGCAAGATTGATCCTAAAGTAAGCCGCGAATTATTTATCCGCTCGGCGCTGGTTGAACAAGAGCTTGGATTAAATGAAGCATTTTTAGCGTATAACCGCGAATTAATTGAAGATATTCAAGTGCTCGAGAACAAGTCTCGTAGACGCGATATTTTAGTTGATGAGCAAACCTTGTTTGAGTTTTACGAGAAGAAAATACCCAGCGATATTAACAATCGTGCTGCGTTTATCAAATGGTATAAAACACAAAAACAACAAGACAAACACTACCTGCACATGACGCGCGAAGAGCTCATGCAACATGGCGCCAGCAGCATTACCGAATTTGACTACCCTGATACTTGGCAGCAAGATAATTTGATGCTGCCGCTTACCTATCACTTTGATCCAGGCCAAGCGGTTGATGGCGTTGCCGTACAAATACCCGTTGCACTGTTAAACCAAGTGCAAGAAAGTGGCTTTGATTGGCATATACCGGCATTTCGTCATGAGCTAATTTGTGGGTTAATCAAGTCATTGCCAAAGTCACTTCGCCGTAACTTTGTCCCTGCGCCTAATTATGCCGATGCGGTGTTAGCGGCCATAGAGCCTCTACAAGGCTCGTTAATCGACTCACTAAGTAATCGGTTATTGCGCATGACTGGCGTGCGAGTCGACCCCGAGGCGTGGGATTTAACAGCCCTTGCTCCTCATTTAAGATTGCAGTTTGAAGTCCGTGATGAAAACGACCAACTTCTTGCCCGTGGGCTCGATTTAGCTAAGCTTAAAGCGCAGCTTCAAGGCAAAGTGACAGACACCTTATCTAAAGTGGCCGACAAAGGCATAGAAAAAACCGATTTAACCCAGTGGGATTTTGGTGAGTTACCAACATCGTATGTGAAAAAGCAAGGTCAATACGAAATTAAAGCCTACCCAGCACTAGTGGATAAAAAATCAACGGCCGCAGTAGAGCTATTCGATAACGAAATAAAAGCGCAATTAGCGCACCAGCAGGGGTTGCGTCGATTAGTGTTATTAAACGTACCATCACCCATTAAATACCTGCAGCAAAATTTACCAAACAAGGCTAAGCTAGGGTTGTACTTTAATCCTTTTGGTAAAATTGCAGACTTAATTGATGACTGTATCGCATCGGGTGTTGATAGCCTATTAGTTAAATATGGTGACATTCGTACAAGTGAGGCATTTGAAACGGTTAAAGAGCATATTCGCGGCGAGTTAGGCGATACCGTTGTGGCCATTGCTACGCAGGTTGAGCAAGTACTGAGTATTGCGCATGCACTGCATAAAAAAATGAAAGGGCGTGTAGATTTAACCATGATCACCGCTCATGGGGATATTAAGTCTCAGCTAGAGTCGCTTATTTTTAAAGGCTTTGTCAGTCAACATGGGGCAGACAAACTAGGCGATTTAATTCGTTATTTAAAAGCGATTCAAAAACGCCTAGAAAAACTACCTGTTGACCCAAATCGTGATAGATTATGTGTGTTAGAGCTTGAAAAAGTAGCGCAAGAATATAAAAAACTAACGAATAAAACACCTAAAGGAATGCCATTGCCTACTGATGTTGAGGCTATTTTTTGGATGCAGCAAGAATTACGCGTATCCTTATTTGCACAAACCTTAGGTACGCCTTATCCAATTTCAGCAAAACGTGTGTTAAATGCGATAAAAGAAATTGAATAATCTCTTTATTCTCTATTAAGCTAAGTAAGTTAACAGAGGGACTAACTTGAGAAGGAAATGACATACCTATGTCCTCATTAATAAAACACAGAGCGCGACAGTTGTTAGTGGTTGATGATGAGTATTTCAATTTTGAAATACTCAAAGCAGGGTTAGCATCAACATTTGATTTGAGCTATGCTGATTCTGGTAAAAGTTGTTTAGCATCTGCGATTGCAAATCCGCCCGATATTATTTTGCTTGATGTGTGTATGCCAGGACTCGACGGTTATGATACGTGTCGCATACTTAAACACACGCCAGAGACAAAAAACATTCCGGTGGTCATGATATCTGGACTTGAGTCGGAGCTTGAACAACAAGCTGGCTTTGACGCAGGGTGTGATGCTTACGTTGTAAAACCTTTTTCTATCGCCGTACTACGAGAAAAAATTAATAATATTGTGTAGAGGGAATTATGTTTACCGAAGATAAGCGAAACTATAGACGTATGCAGGTTAACACGCCAGCGAAGTTAACCTCAATAGAGCCTGTTGCTGGGCTCAGTTACACTGGCACCTGCCTTGATTTAAGTGCAACGGGTCTTTCATTACAACTCGATGATTTGTTAGAGCTTAACTCAATTTTATCGGTTGATATTGCATCAACACATCCGAGCATTGCACCGTTAAAAGCCACCGTTAAGGTAATACGTGCCAGCACCGAAGAGGATGGCACGATAACCGCAGGGCTTGAAATTGTAGAGTTTAACTAACTACTTAATTAGTTTTTAGTAAACCTTACAAATAAGCCCTTTAAGGTAAAAACCTTCAGGATAGCTACCTGCAATAGGGTGGTCAGCTGCTTGATTTAAGCGCTCCATGATCAGTAAATCCTTACCTGCATCAAGGGCTGCATCTGCGACTACTTTTTGAAACAAGTTTTGTTCCATTAAACCAGAGCATGAGAATGTTAGCAAAGTGCCGCCGGGCTTTAATATTTGCATCGCAATCATATTGATGTCCTTGTAACCACGACACGCGCCAGTTAACTGCGCCTTGTTATCGGCAAATTTAGGCGGGTCCATAACGATCGTATCAAACATCACCCCGTCTTCACGGTATTGGCGTAATAATTTAAAGACATCTTGTTTTACAAAGTCGACTTTATTTAAATCAAGGTTGTTATGCTCAACATTGCGCTTTGCTGTATCAAGTGCTGGTTGTGAAACATCAACATTGGTTACATGTTTACAGCCACCGCGCAGGGCATAAAGAGAAAACGTTCCCGTATAACTAAAGCAATTTAATACGGTTTTGTCTTTTGAAAAACGCTCCAGTGCAGCACGGCTATCTCGTTGATCTAAATAAAAACCAGTTTTATGGCCTTCTAGAATATCAACTTCAATTTTTAAACCATTTTCTTCAATTATGACAGGTGCAGTGGGTTCACTCCCCCAAAGTACGCCCTTAATAGGCTCTAGCCCTTCTTTGGTTCGAACATCTACATCTGAGCGCTCATAAATAGTAGAGCCTGGGAAAATAGCCATTAAAGCACCAACAATCTCACCTTTATGACGTTCTGCGCCTGCGCTTAGTAATTGACACACAATTACATTATCAAACTTATCTATGGTAATACCGGGTAAGTAGTCTGATTCTGCTGCACATAACCTAAAGCCGGTAAGTCCACCTTCTTCAATTGCATGGCTGCGAGCTTCTAAAGCACGGCGAAGACGACGCTCAAAGAAATGTTGATCAATCACTTCTTTTTCGTCAAAGCTCCAAACACGAGCACGTATTTGTGAATGAGGACTGTAAGCTGCGGTGGCTAAAAATTTACCCTCACTGTCGTGTATGGTTACCGTGTCACCTAATCCAGGTTTACCTTTAATTTTTTTGATGGCTTTAGAAAATAACCAAGGGTGTTTTCTTTTTAATGATTTATCGCGACCAGCTTGCAGGTAAACGGCAGATGACATAAGGCTTCTCTGTAGTAATAAATAAGCGCTGTATTTTAGTCAAGGCTCGCGCAACATACAATGAATGTTTTGCAAGGGGCTTATAAATCGCGGTAAAGTAGCCATTATTAACTCGTTTAAATAGATTTTTGGAAATTCGGTGGACAATTCAGCTCTTAGCCCCTCATTACAGCAACTTAATCAGCAATGCAGAGACTTTATTACATCCTTAGTACATGCGGATGTTGCCCATGATATTACCCATATTGAACGGGTAGTGCGTGTTGCTGTGCAGCTATGTATGGCAGAGCAGGCTGATATGGCGATTGTATTGCCTGCTGCTTGGTTACATGATTGTGTTGCGGTGGCAAAAAATCATCCAGACAGAGCGAAAGCATCAACAATGGCTGCCGATAAAGCGATTAGTTTTTTAGCGTCTATTGGCTATGATGAAGCGCTATTTGATGATATTCACCATGCTATTGCCGCGCATAGTTTTAGCGCCAATATTGCTATTAAAACCGTTGAAGCACAGATTGTACAAGATGCTGACAGAATGGATGCTTTAGGGGCTATTGGTGTTAGTCGTTGTATGAAAGTGGGGGGCTCAATAAGCCGACTTTTATACAATCCTAATGATCCATTTTGTTTAGAGCGTGAACCTGATGATAAACAGTACACCTTAGATCATTTTTTTATAAAGTTGCTGCATATTGCAAAAAGTATGAATACACCTTCAGCTAAAGCTGAAGCACTTAGAAGAACAGATTATATGTATGACTTTTTAGAGCAGTTAAAATCTGAAATTGGAGGGTAAGACAGTGAGGCCAAAATTGAGCGGTATTGATCATTGTCATTTAAATGTTCAAAGCCTCACCCAAGCCGTTGATTGGTATGAAAAGGTGCTTGGTTTTACTGTAGTAGAGGAATTAGCATTTTGGAATGAAGAAGGCAAAGGCCCTTTAACGCTTGAAGATGAAAACGGATCGACACGTTTAGCTTTATTTGAGGCGCCAGGGCGAAGTAAAGGAATCGCTTTTGCTGCAATCGGTGAGCAATTTATAGCGTGGTTAGCACATTTTGAGCAGCTTGAAATTAAAACGATACTGGCTGATCATGGCGTGACTTTTTCTATGTATTTTAAAGATAACAGTGGGAATAGCCATGAGATCACTTCCCATGACTACCGCATTATAAAACAGCATTTTCCAGCTGTAGCGTTAGGCTCTCACAATGCCAAAAGAGGCTAGGTCCTGTTGAACTTTGTGCAGTAATATTTGTTCAAAAAAGAGACGATTTAATCGCGTTCTTGATGAGCCTTTTTTATCGCTAAAATAGCGTCTATTTTGCTAATAAAAAGATCAACCAGCTGAGGGTCAAAGTGTTTTCCCGCTTGGTGCTGCATATGTTCTATTGTTTGCTCAATGCTCCAAGGCTCTTTATAAGGACGTTTTGATGTGAGTGCATCAAATACATCAGCAATCGCTACAATCCGCCCCTCAATGGAGATTTCCTCGCCTTTCAATCCATTAGGATAGCCTGTGCCATCCCATTTCTCATGATGTTCAATTGCCAGTACGTGGGCAAGTTGCAACAAAGGGGAGGGTGAGTTGGCCAATATTTTAGCTCCTATAGCGGCATGCTCTTTCATGTGTGCAAATTCGTCGGGGGTTAATTTGCCTGGTTTTAACAGTATCGAATCAGGAATACCTATTTTTCCGACATCGTGCATTGGTGCAGCTTGGCGCAATAACTCAGCGTGTTGTTCGTTCATTCCCAACGCTAAAGCAAGTACTTTGCTGTATTGGCTCATTCGTGCAATATGCTCACCCGTATCAGTATCTTTATACTCTGCCGCGCGACCCAATCGCTCAACTAAATCTACATGTGCTTGTTTTAGTTGCTCGGCTTGTACTAAAGAAAGATGAGTTTTTACCCTTGCCTTTACTATCGCAGGGCTAATAGGTTTGGTTATATAGTCAACCGCACCTAGCGAAAACCCTTCCGATTCATCTTGTTCTTGCGTGAGTGCGGTGACAAAAATGACCGGAATGTGTGCGGTTTTAGGATTAGCTTTTAAAATTTTGCACACTTCAAAGCCATTCATATCTGGCATCATTACATCAAGTAAAATGAGTTTTGGCGGATCGTTTTCTATTAATTGCAGTGCCACAGCCCCCGATTTAGCAAACGATAAACGGTAGTTACTCGCTAAGACCTCGCGCATTACTTTTAAATTTGCAGGTTCATCATCGACGATTAATATTCGCGCCTGACTTATCGATTGATCCATCGTCATCCTCAGAAGAGCTAGTTATTGAGTGTTGTTAATAATGCGTTGATCTGTGTTTGTGCATTATCAAATTCAAAGTCATTAAACTGCTCATAAATATTCAAAATAGCAGCTTTGTGTTGTTCGGGTGTTATTCTTTCAATATAACTTAATAACGTATCATCCAACTCTGCTCGTTTAGCTTGGCTGAGTAAAAGCGTTAATTGGTGAATAAATTCAGCATCTGACACGGTTTCTTTTTGTAATTCATTCTCTTTAAAAGCAATGTGTAAGTGTGATAATTCATCTGCTAGCTGCTGCCACTCTTGCTGACATTTTAATATGCACTGAGTATAACTTGTTATATCACGTTGTTTTTCAGCTTGCGTAATTAAGTAAGATAAATTATTGAGCGCTAAATTACCGGCAAGACCTTTTAAATTATGCAAAATATGAGCATGATATTTATCGTTTAGCTTAATGGCCGCCAAGGTTTGCATACTATTTTGATGCTGAGCTAAAAAGAGTACAACCTCTTTGAGATGTTTCTCTTTGCTGCCCCACATTTTTTCACCTTTATTAAAATCTATACGAAGTTTTGAATCTATTGGATCGTTAGTTACTAACTGGCTGATAGCAAGCCCAAGCACCCGCGCTATTTCTTGGTTGAGTTGGTTTATGTCAACGGGTTTCGTTGTAAAACCATTCATACCCGCTTGTTTGGCTGTTAGCTTATCTTGCTGTAGCACACTGGCCGTTAAGGCAATTATTGGCGTGTGCTTTAGTTGTTTTTGCTGCTCTAAAGAGCGAATTGATGCTGTGGCACTGATCCCATCACATTTAGGCATATGAATATCCATTAGGATAATATCAAAGCGATGCTGATTAAACATGTTAATGGCCTCAAAACCATTATTTGCTTTACTTACCTGGTGGCCTGCTTGGGAAAGCATAATAGTGAGTAGTTCGATATTTTGTTCAATATCATCCACCACTAAGATTTTTAATGGGGGTAAGCTAAATGCGTTTTTACTAATGGCTTGCACCTGACTTTTTTCGCCTGCCTCAAGCCCAACAGTAAAGGAAAAACAGCTACCTTGACCAAGGGTACTTTGTGCATATATTTTGCCGCCCATTAATTCAACCAGCTGCTTACTAATTGTTGTGCCAAGCCCTGTGCCACCAAATCGGCGTGTTGTGGTGCCATCTGCTTGCTCAAAGGGTTTAAAAATAGCTTCAAGGCGACCTTTTTCGATACCTATACCACTATCTTGTACTTCAAATAAAATGGGTTGATTGGGTTTATGAGTAACCGAAACAGTAACATGGCCTTGCTCAGTAAACTTTATCGCATTGCCGATTAAATTGGTTAGCACTTGGCGTAAACGCGTATCATCACCAAAATAAAATGGATTTACATTGTCAGCTATTTTTAAAATGAGCTGTAAGTCTTTTCGTTTTGCATCAAGCCAAAATGTCGACACAATATTATCGAGCAATTCTTGCAAGTTAAAATGTACTTTTTGAATTTCGAGTTTACCTTTCTCTAGCTTTGCTGAGTCAAGGATATCGTTGAGTAAATGCAATAAAGAACGCGCAGCGTTATTAACGGTAATAATTTGTTTTTGTTGGTCTTTATTAAGCGGACTATCCATTAAAATATCACTAAAGCCAATAATTGCATTCATGGGGGTACGTATCTCATGGCTCATATTTGCCATAAAAGACTGTTTAGCTTGCGCGGCTGCTTCAGCCTCGTATTTAGCTTGCTTTAAGCTTTGCTCATATTCATGGCGCTTGGTTATATCAACTAAAACGCCATCAACCCAGCGTGTATCATCTTTAGAGTTAGTGATAATACTTGCTTGATCAAGTACCCAAATAATATTGCCGTTGCGATGGCGAATGCGATACTCAATTGAGTATTGACTGGTCGATGCAACTGCTTGATCAATCGCTAAAGAAATAGCCGCTTCATCTTCTTTAACAATAAGCTCGGCAAAGGTAATACGCTGCTCAGTAAATTCTTCAGCGCGATAACCCGTTAGTTCATAGACGCTAGGGCTGATAAACAACATACTCCAGTGTTCATCTAACAAGCAGCGAAATACCACACCGGGCATATTGTTCATCAAGGTACGGTATTGTCGCTCTTTTTCTATTAAGCTTTGTTGTAACGCTCTTTGCTCAGTTAAATCGGTAATAAAGCCCACAAACAATGTTTCAGTTTGTAATTGCTTTACTTCACCAATCCCTAAGCGAATTGGAAATTGATGACCATTTTTATGTTTTGCCCACACATCGCGATTAACACCAATAACACGTTTTACCTCATGGTTTGTTGTATTTTTTAAAAAAGCATCGTGTTGATTAGCAATATCATCAGCCATTAATATTTTTACATTCTGGCCAATAACCTCATTATCTTGCCAGCCAAAAATTGTTTCTGCAGCTTTATTAAAGCTCAAAATAGTGCCTTTAATATTGATAGTAACGATGCCGTCAATGGCAGTTGATAAAATAGCATCAAGGCGAGACTCTTCAGCTGATTTTTTCCCCAACAGCATTCTGTAACGGATCATGCCATTGATGATCACAACCACCGCTGTTAATAAAAGCGTGGCGAACGACACACTAATAGCAATAAAGGTTAGATGTGATTGGTTTGTTTGCTCGTTAATTATCGGGCTTGTTGCAATAAATCGCGTAGCAGCCATGCCCATATAATGCATACCAGCCACGGCAAGGCCAAGAATAAGGGCGCAAATAATACGATTATGCACAGGCGTTAATTTTTTAAAGTGTGCTGGTAAATGAAAACGTGCATAGAGACTTATAAAAGACAGCAGCACTGCAACAACAATTGAAGTGCCAAACCATATTGGATCATAACGAAGTAAAGGACTTAATTGCATCGCGGCCATACCGCTGTAATGCATGGTGCCAACACCCGCGCCAAATAAAAGAGAGCTTAGAATTAAATTGATAATACGAGGGTGAGAGCTATATGTTTTCAAACAAGAAAAAGCAATGGTACATGCCAGTAAAGCCGGTATAAACGACACAAAAGTGAGTGTGGGGTCGTATTCAATTGTAGTGCACAAAGAAAATGCGAGCATAGCAATAAAGTGCATGCTCCAGACCCCTCCGGCAAGGACTAAGGCAGCGGTTATATTGGCTAACTTTCGATAAGATTTAAAATGTGTATTATTTGCTAAATCGATAACGTGCAAAGAAAAATAAGCTGCAAAAATTGCGGTGAGGATAGATAGTGTCACTAAACTTGGGTCGTATACACCATTAATAATTAGGCTTGGATCTGGTTCGTTTATAAAAAAATTAGCTAACATCAATCATTCACATAATAACTCTTAAATTCAGTCTAATATAAAATACAATAATAATCACAAGGTATTGAGTTATAAATTACAAAAGTAACGTAAGTGTTTTAAGCTCTAAACCATACTATTTATTGAGTAGCACTAAATGCATTGTTATTAAAATGGCATTTAGTGAGGATTATTTATAGATTAGCCGTTATGGTACAAGGTAAAATAAAACCCAGTGGTTAATTATAAATAGGCAGCATTCATTGTTGGATTACACTTTAAAGCGTAGTAAGCGAAGAAAAACAGTGGCTATCAAAGTCGCACAACGTGAGCTTACGGTATATGCGCCCCATTTTGTAACGAAAACACAAATTAATGAATGGCTGTTAAGTAAACAGGACTGGATTGATGCTCAGTTACATAAGCAACAAATTCAAGCCGATACACGACAGTTTCCACTCAAAACCCAGAGTATTAAATTATTTAATGAAGCTGTAAATGTGCAATTTGAAAACGCAGCACGCACTCAATGGCAGCAGCACAATGAAAGCCAAACGCTGTTACTGAGTATTTCTTCACGTGTAAAGTATCAAACGCAAATGTATCAAAGTTTGCTAGAGCAGTTTCTGCATGAGAAATTAGAAAGTTATATTGAAATGCGAGTTAACGATTATTGTCAGCTGATGGGTGAAAAGCTACCGAGTAATATTCGTATTCAATTGTATAAATGTCGCTGGGGTAGTTGTAATCGCAGGCGTGAACTAACCTTCAACTTACACTTGGCAAGTGCACCGACATGGGTCATTGACTACGTGATTGTTCATGAATTAGCACATTTAAAATATTTAAATCACAGCGCTCAATTTTGGCAACGTGTGGGATTATTTTATTCAGATTATAAACAAGCAAGTAACTGGTTAAACAATCATGGTATGAGTTTACAGTGGGTATTTGAATAAAAAGAAATAAGGTAGAGAAGAGAAGTGGTGGAGGGAGCTGGATTCGAACCAGCGAAGGCTGAGCCGTCAGATTTACAGTCTGATCCCTTTGGCCGCTCGGGAACCCCTCCACACTAATTGTTATTGCATTTGGCCCCACTTAACTTAGCCTAAGAAAAGTGGTGGAGGGAGCTGGATTCGAACCAGCGAAGGCTGAGCCGTCAGATTTACAGTCTGATCCCTTTGGCCGCTCGGGAACCCCTCCAATGCAACGCGGCAGATAATAGCAAACTTCTTATTTAAGTAAAGAAAAAAGCTAAAGAAAATTCAAATTTAGCCGATAAATACTTATTAATTAGTTAAATAGGCTAAAGTCTATGCAGATTGGTGATTTGTTAATCACGGAGAGCCAGTTAAAAACGAGGCTTAACGAAAGTGTGCACGAAAACCGCCGAGGCGAGTTTGCACTTTTATTAGCAATGCTCTCTCACGATGCACTCGATTTTAGTGAATTCCACCTACCCAAAAGTGACACTAAGCATTATCATGCCGATGAAGATGCTCTGCGTAAACAATTTGGCGCAGGTCCAAAGCAGCCATTAGCGCCAGATACCTTTAATATGTTAATTGGTAAAAATAACACAGAGCTTTTAGCAAAAATGGGAAGCGCTGTAGGGATGAGTGATATAAAGTTAACTCAGTGCTTAAAGCCTGAGCCATTTAATATTCGTGATGATAAAAACCACATTCCACTGACTGTCATTGATAACTGTGAATTAGCGGTACGTCGACGAATTCAAAATACCAACACCGAGCTATCAAACCCTCAAATGGATGCGGTGGCATTTTATGATGATTTACAAAATGAAGCTATCCACCAGCCATTACATTTGTTTAGTGCCTAATTATATGTGTTCAATTGCTGCTTTATACATGCCATTTGATTGTAATAAACTGTGTTTATAGTAGAAAGTAACTATTGGTTTTATAAGTGCTTTATTTTAATAACTGATTTAATATAAAAAAAGCATCCAAAATTTAAATGCAATTGCTATAATGGCGCAAATGGTATGACATTAAATGCCATTATCATTAAACCAAGGTAATTAGGAACGTAATGAAGAAAACATTCACGCTGAATCATGAGAAAATCAAATACCCTCGTATGGTTGATGCTGCAAAGCATGAAGTGAAAAAATATTTGAAAAGAGAACGTAATAAAACTTTACCTGTTGATGCCGACTACTGGGCATTTGATTGTAAGTTTGGTAACACGGCTGAAGAAGCCCAAGTGGTTCACGTTGCTGAAATTAACAATCACATCAGTGAAATTGAAAAGCAAGGTTTAACTTCTTTTTACTTAGAGATTTTAGCAAGACCTGCACAGCGTCAAGATTTCGATGAAGATGATGGCGAGTAAAACGCTAATTTGCGTTTAGTGTAGTTTTTGAAAATGGGCCTTGTGGCCCATTTTTTGTAGCTGAAGTTTATACACTATGACATTTTTTGTATTTTTTATTACTGCCACAAGGGCACGTATCATTACGTTTTACTTTAATATCGGCAACCGGTGTAATCTCACCATTAAGGTATCGCCATTGTCCATCTTCTTTAATAAACCTTGAATTTTCTGCCAACTCGCAATATAAATCTTGATAAAAGTAGTGAGCTTTAAATGTAACAAATCCTGTTTCATCATTATAACCAGAGTCTAATACGGTTAAGTTTATAAAACGGCAACTATTTGCAAAATCTTTAATTTCTGAAATTGAGTTTTCAGCTTGTTTTTCTTTTGCATAACTTTCACGAACAAAAACCGCGTTTTTAACAGCATAAGCACTGTAGCGTGCACGCATAAGTTGCTCTGGTGTGTGTGGCTGTTTGGTTTTTAAATGAAAAGGCTCGCAGCAATCAGCATAAGGTTGCTGACTGCCACAAAAACATAATAGGGCGTTAGAAGTCATGATAAATGTACTGTGTATTAAAACGCTAGTTTATCAAGCTTATTGCGTAAGTGAAATCTCAGGGTGAGCGCTTTTTTTGCTAAAGCAATACAACTTAGTGCGCGTATGGCTCAAGTTTAATGATAACTGCGACAGTTGTTGGTTATTTATTATGTCAGTCCAGGTGATCACCGCGGCAAAATTTCCATTGTGAAGTGCAGAACTTAAAACATACTCTAAATTAACTAAATGCTTTTGACGAATAACCAGCAATTTACTGGTATCAATTGAGCATGAATCAAGTAGCGCTTTGCTCGGTACGTTATCTGGTGCTATTAACAGTGTCCATGCGTTTAGGCTGTTGTATTGGTGTAATACTTTTAATAACTCAAACGTTGCTGAAATTTCATCTTCAATTTGTACAACGTTAACACAATCTGATTGGTCATCTTGTTGATAGCTTTTAACTGTTCTTAGGGTAATTGGCTGTAACATAATCTTCTCACTCACTGGGTTTTTATACAGTACATTCATACAGTAGTTTATACAGTTGTTTGGTGCAAGTGTTTTTTGCTATTTTTTTGTACAGTTATTCATCTTAAAACGCGACAGTTATTATAAATATACAAATAATCTATATATAACAAAGGTTTAATTTTTATTGGAAATTAATCCCCACAGAATTAATTTTAAGGCTGGGAGCAAATAAATACAGATGAACAGGGGGTATACAGTAGTTTAAATTAATTAAGCGTGCTTGCTTTGGGTTTATAAACGCTTAATTAATTTACAGGTAAATGAGTTGCTGCGCAGTGAAATTATTTTTCGCTACTAGAGGGGATCAAATGTGAAAATTGTAACTGATGAATTTGTTCATACAGGCTGGCTGCGTAGCATTGAGCATCTTTAAGTCGTTTGGTACTAATATGTTTTCGTATATCGCTCATTGCTTCTATGGCGGGTTCATAGCCTTGACTACTGGCTAAGCTAAGCCACGCAGCACCATGAAATACACTTTGCGGCACACCTTGTCCTTTTATAAAAAACAGCCCTAAATAAAACTGCGCGCGATAATTTCCTGCCATTGCTGCCAAACGCATCCATTTTGCGGCTAAGGCGCCTTGTTCATTTTTAAGGTAATAAAGGGCTTTATTTAATGTGTCTTGATCGGTGTTTTTAGAGCTCGCAGGGAGATTTGCATCGCTTGGTTGCGTTACAAAAGAAAGAATGTTGTCTAATTGTTGCTCTAAGTCTTGGCCACTTGGTGTCGTTTTGATCATGCTACTTCGTTTGTTATTTTAATCACTTAGCTAGTTTAGTATATAGCAAGGTAAAATGTCCTGTAAAAAGTTATTTTTATGCTAAAATCTCGCCACTTTTTACAACCACAAGTTTATTATGCTCGAAGCCTTATTCAAAATCCGTGCAAATGATTCTTCGGTTCGCCGTGAATGTATTGCCGGTATGACTACATTTATTACGATGGTTTATATCGTATTCGTAAACCCAGCTATGCTTGCAGAAGCCGGTATGGACCAAGGTGCTGCTTTTGTTGCCACCTGTATTGCTGCTGCAATAGGGTGTTTTATTATGGGTTTGTGGGCCAATTATCCACTGGCATTGGCACCGGGTATGGGATTAAATGCATTTTTTACCTATGGTGTTGTATTAGGTATGGGTTATAGCTGGCAAGCTGCGTTGGGTGCGGTATTTATGTCAGGGTGTATATTTTTAATTCTAAGCTTATTTAAGGTGCGAGAGTGGATTATTAATGCAATCCCTTTGGTGCTCAAGCAAGCAATAGCAACGGGGATTGGCGCATTTTTAGCTCTCATCGCACTTAAAAGTGCCGGTATTATTGTATCAAGTCCTGCAACACTGGTGCAGTTGGGTGATATTACCTCGCCTGGTCCTTTATTGGCTATTTTCAGCTTTTTTGTTATTGCTGCACTGCTTTATCGCGATTTTAAAAGTGGCGTACTGATTAGTATTTTACTAGTCACCGCGATTGCTGTGTCTATGGGGTTAGTGGAGTATCATGGTGTTATTGCTATGCCACCTTCTATCATGCCGACCTTTATGCAACTGGACTTTAGTGCCGCGTTTGAACTGTCGATGTTGAGTGTTATTTTTGCGTTTTTATTCGTTGATTTGTTTGATACCTCAGGCACGTTAGTTGCGGTAACTCAGAAGGCTGGTTTAGCAGATAAAAAAGGCAATATGCCGCGTTTAGGTCGTGCATTAAGCGCCGACAGCACTGCAACCATTGCAGGTGCAATGCTCGGTACTTCAACAACCACGTCATACATTGAGTCTGTTGCAGGTGTATCTGTTGGTGGTCGAACGGGTTTGACCGCTGTGGTTGTGGGTTGCTGCTTTTTACTGATGATGTTTTTTGCGCCTTTAGCTCAAATGGTACCTGCATACGCAACCGCGGGAGCTATTTTATATGTATCTGTATTGATGCTACAAAACTTAAAGTTTGTAAATTGGGACGACATGACTGATGCAATTCCGGTGAGTGTTGTATTATTAATGACACCGCTGACTTTCTCAATTGCACACGGTATTGCACTTGGTTTTATTTCTTATACGGCGGTAAAAGTGCTGTGTGGCAAAAAAGATCAGGTAAGCATTAGTGTTTGGATTTTAACTGCCTTGTTTATTGTTAAGTTCGCATTTTTATCTTAATGCAGGCAGCTTGTTAGAATATGTATATGTCCTAGTATGTAAACACAAAGTGGGGCAAAATCCTATTCAAAAAAAAGCCCATGCAACTGCATGGGCTTTTTTATTTAGAAAGGAGTTACCATTTCTTTTTAGGTGCAAATAATACGTCTAAATCATCTTGCTCTTGTTCGTTCTTTTTCTTCAATGATGTAGCATTTGATGCCTTGAGTTCATTACTTATCGTTTCAAGGTAGCCTTCAACTTCAGCTCGTTTTGCCGTAATGTAATCGTCATTAAATGAAACACTGTCAAGTGTGGCAGCTGCTTTTTCAAAGTACTGCCTAGCAGAGCCTATCATTCCAGCTGTTTGCGCTGATAACCCTCGTTTTATTTGGCTTTCAATGTTGATTCTTAGTTGTAGCTTTTCAAGGCGTTTGTCTTCTGCAATAAATACCTGGCTGTCTACTTTGCCTTTATTATGCTCAGAACGAATAATAGTGCGTAACTTTTTAATGCCTTGTATCAGCGATATCAGTTGTTTGTCGTTGCCTGGTAATACAAAGCCATCTGAACCGTCTTGAATTGGGTTTTGTAGTCGCTCTTTTGCTTCTTTTAAGCGGTTTTTTAGTCCACTACCTCCGCTTGAAATAGACACCATTTGACTGAGCGCATCATGAATTCGTCGTTGTAATATTCGCTGAGTTGCCTCTGAAAGTGGAATGTTGGCGCTATTCATTAATGCTTCTTCGGTTTCTTCAATGATTGCTTTTTGTTTTGTTAACTCTTTGCGTCGTTCAGCTTCTTGTTTTTCTTTGTGTTGCTGAACAGCACTAACCCATAGTGCAATGACTATAAGTGCAACAATTAATACAATTATAATGGAAACTATCATGTTATAATTCTCAAATTCTTAACCTTATTATCTAATCTTACATTAAATATATAAAAGGTGGGAAACTTTGCTCAGATTAACTGAAAAAAGCGTCACCATAAAGCGTTTAAATCTTAATATGTTATGTTTCGATTGCTGATAATGATTGCTACCTCAAGTTTATTTATTGTGTTAACCTGAAATTTCAACAAATTAATTGTTATATTATGTAACATTAATCAGCCTTTTATATAGCTACCTATAGTTAGGGTGCGCTTTTATCTGTCAATGTGAATTATAACGAAACTACATAGCCATGAAATTACAACAACTTAGATATATCGTAGAAGTTCAAAATCATAAATTAAATGTTTCAGCTACGGCTGAGAGTTTATTTACCTCCCAGCCTGGTATTTCTAAGCAAGTACGTATGTTAGAAGATGAGCTCGGTGTACAAATTTTTGGCCGCAGTGGTAAGCATTTAACTCATGTTACAGGCGCTGGCGAGGAAATCATTAACATATCACGCGAAATACTCTCAAAAGTTGAGGGTATTAAAGCGGTGGCGAATGAACATACTTTACCGGATCAAGGCAAACTTAATATTGCTACCACGCATACACAAGCACGGTATGCGTTACCGAGTGTAATTAAAGGCTTTACTCAAAAATATCCTGCGGTATCACTGCATATGCATCAAGGTACACCACAGCAAATATCGGATGCAGCCGCTCGCGGTGATGCTGACTTTGCCATTGCCACAGAAGCGCTTCATTTATATTCAGATTTAGTAATGCTGCCTTGCTATCATTGGAATCGTAGTATTGTGGTTGCTAAAGATCATCCCCTTGCGAAAAAAGTGGATAATTTAACAGTGGCTGATATAGCCCAATACCCACTCATTACTTACGTATTTGGCTTTACAGGTCGTTCGGAGCTCGACAAAGCATTTAATGCTTACGGATTAGAGCCACATATTGTATTTACTGCCACCGATGCCGATGTCATTAAAACGTATGTGCGTTTAGGGCTAGGTGTGGGTGTGGTTGCATCTATGGCAATTGATCAGGTAAACGACAGCGACTTAGTGTGCATTGATGCTAGCCATTTATTTGAGGCGAGTACGACTAAAATTGGTTTTAGAAAGGGCAGCTTTTTACGCACCTACATGTATGACTTTATCGAACGTTTTGCACCGCATTTAACTAAAGAGCGAGTAGAGCGTGCGAGTTTACTGCGAAATCAAGAAGATGTTGATAAGTTATTTGCTGATATTGAACTTCCTGTAAAGTAACGGCCATAAACAGCAATGAAAAGCCGCTTAGTTTTGCAACTAAGCGGCTTTTTTTGTGCTATGTAATTAACCTCAGATCTGCATAAGAATTAAAGCCGAGTCACTTTAATACTCGGCTTTTTAGTCTGAAAGGTATAGGCAATTAATCCAGCCATTAAATTAACCATAAATGAGATGCAGCTGCGGTGCCTTGTATGGTCTATTTGAGCCATATTTTTCAGTTGGTCGAAAACTGTTTCAATGATAAAACGCTTTGATAACATCGCTCTATCCCAAGATGATATTGGCTGACGTTTCATATTACTTCGTTGACCTGTAATAAAATCAATGCCTTGCTCAGCAAGTTCCGCTTTTAGGTTTGCAGATACATAACCTTTATCAGCGTATAAACTACCTGTAACATTATCGACCATATCTAACACCGGCTGTCTATCATCAACATTCCCAGCTGTCACTTTTACTGCTAATAAACCACCTTCATCATTCATGATGAGGTGAAGTTTAAACCCATAAAACCAGCCCATTGTTCCTTTACCCCGCTTGGCTTTTCCCGCGAAAACTTGGTGGCGAGGAATACGCATGTTGTGACACACCTTGAGAGAAGTAGAATCGATAAATGCAATGCCTGTTGGTTTATCAAAGCGCTGCTTCAGATAGCTACACAGAGCAGGTAACGTGGCCTGAAGTAACTTCAACATACGTGTATAACTGAGTAAATCAGGAAAATAATGTCGCCAATACTGACAAACAAATTTGGTGTAGTAAGTTTTAAAGTCGCGATAACCTGATTGATGAAAGGCAATTAATATAGTCATCACTTCGCTAGAGGATAGTCGAGACGGCTTAATGCGTTGCTTCTCACCTGATTCTATTAGGTGTGTAAGCCACTGAGGTTCAAACAATAAACAAAAATCATCGACATCTACGTAAATTGCATCTAAGTTATTCATGCCCTTGCCTCGGTAATCTTATGTTTCATGGTCGAAAGATCTGATCACCGCAAGGGCATTTAGTTCCATTTCTTATGTGCAGCTCAGGTTAATTA
>NZ_AUTH01000021.1:0-22533 GCF_000497975.1 Pseudoalteromonas sp. TB41
CTTGGCTCCCCCTCCCCGACTCGAACGGGGGACCTGCGGATTAACAGTCCGTCGCTCTAACCAACTGAGCTAAGGGGGAAGCGTCTTGCCTTTCAACGGGGCGAAATATTAATGACCGCATAGCAAAGTGTCAACATATAAAAGATCATAAATTCAAAAAAGAAGTCTATTCGTTGTTTTTATGTGCAATCTGCGCATTTTGTAACACTATTTAAGTAAAGCGCAGTGATATTGTTTTATAAAAACAGGGCAATATTTGCATGAAGTTTGTAATTTGAGGCAATAAAGTGATGAGTAAAATTTAAGAAAACGGCTTTTAATAGCAAAAACGCGTTCTATTTCCTGTATTTTTATAAAGCGATAATTAACTTATTTAAAATAAATGGCTCCTTTTTATTTTGGTACGTTAAAACGGTTGAACTAAATGCCTATTAGTTACGTAAACTAAAATTAGCGCTAAAACATAATATAAATTTTGACTGCAGCAGCAATGCTTTGTACAAAAATAAAACAATCAATGAGTTAGCTACCTGTTTGAGTGTGCTACTCACTGTTATTAGTCTAAGAAAAAATCACCTTCATACACATAACAGGGGCATACAATGCTGTTTGCATATTGGTAACGGAAAAAACCAAATGATCAGACAATTTAGCACTCGGTTGTAGCCCTTTATAAACGTGGGGTTGATTGAGTTATCCACGGTTTCTGTGGATAACTCTGTTTATGAAACTTTAAGAACATCAGCACCCCCAGCATTGTAGGGCGCTACAACGATTTCAAGTATTTAAAAGCTTTTTTTTTATACATTTAAAAACAATAGCTTACGATTCAGCTAAGTTACTCACTTAATCGATAAATAAAATTTTTCGTGACGATAAAACACAGTCTCTGACTGTGTGATAAATCAACAAAATCTAAAAAATAAATGTTGCAAAAGTTACATAAATGTATTTTATTTGGTTTTTAGTGTGTTAGCGCAAAATTTGTTTACAAAGGCATAAAAATAACAGTTTGTATATTAAACGTTTAATTAATTGTTTAGATTTAATAAAGCATGGCTTGAACAGCTCGGATGCTTTAAAATATGCCGTTCAGTAAAAGAGGCTTATTTATTTTATGCGCGCACATTCTCAATCACATACTCGCCCTGATTTACTCACCGCCCCAATCTTGCCTACATTAAAGAAAATGACCATTCCGATGATCTTTGGGATGATCACCCTAATGATGTTCAATATAGTTGATACTTTTTTCATTAGCTTATTGGGTACTGAGCCGCTTGCTGCAGTGAGCTTTACATTTCCCGTCACTTTTACCGTTATTAGTTTAGCGATTGGTTTAGGCATAGGTACCTCAGCGGTAATAGCAAAAGCATTAGGCAGTAACAAGATTGAAGAAGCGCGTTTTGATGCCAGTATATCGTTGTTGATTGCGGTGGTATTAGTGTTGGTTTTATCTACGTGTGGCTATTTATTAATTGATCCTATTTTTACTTTACTCGGAGCTGGGGAGCAAGTATTACCGCTCATTCATGAATATATCAGTATTTGGTTTTTAGGCAGTGTATTTTTAATTACCCCGATGATTGGTAATTCTGTACTGCGTGCCAGTGGCGATACTAAAACACCGAGTATTATTATGGGTGGAGCGGGGCTTATCAATGCGGTACTCGATCCTGTACTTATTTTTGGTTTTGGCCCCATTCCTGCGTTTGGCATTAAAGGAGCCGCCATCGCCAGTGTTATAGCATGGGCAGTTGCTGTGGCAATTATTTTATACTTATTAATTGCTAAAAAGCGCTTATTGAGTTTAAAAGCAGGGTCGCAAACGGTTATTGGGGCTATTCGTAAAATATTAAAAATAGGCTTACCCGCAGCAGGTGCTAACATGCTAACACCGGTTGCTATGGCAGTAATGACGGCATTGGTTGCACATCATGGTCCAGAGGCTGTGGCTGCTTTTGGAGTAGGGAGTCGAATAGAATCAATAGCGAGTTTGGTGGTATTAGCATTATCGATGACTTTGCCACCTTTTATTAGTCAAAACTTTGGAGCCAGTCATTTTTCTCGCGTAAAGGATGCCTACCTACGAACCTTAAAATTTGTGATGTTATGGCAGTTTGTTATTTATATTTTATTAATTATGTTCTCAGGCGTCATAAGTGAAATATTTGGTAAGGAGCAAGCCGTTGTTGATGTCATAAAAATGTTTATTTATACCATCCCATTAAGTTATGGCTTGCAAGGAGTGATCATTTTATCCAACTCCTCGTTTAACGCTTTACACAAACCCATGAACGCCTTAGTTTTGAGCGTCATTCGGTTATTTATTTTTTATGTTCCCTTTGCGTATATCGGGAATGAACTGGCAGGTTTAATCGGCTTGTTTATTGGCGCGGCCATTGGTAATTTATTCACAGCCCTTGTAGCCTATAAGTGGTTTATGAGAGAAATTGAAGCGTTAAGCAGTCAAGCATTACAGGAGTGTAGTCATTGAGCGATCATTTTCAGTTAGAATCAAAATTTAAACCCGCTGGGGATCAGCCTACCGCTATCGCTCAGTTGTGCGAAGGTTTAGAAGCAGGGCTTGCTCATCAAACCTTATTGGGCGCAACAGGGACGGGAAAAACCTTCA
The DNA here is from genome assembly GCF_000497975.1 of Pseudoalteromonas sp. TB41. Classification (NCBI taxonomy): domain Bacteria; kingdom Pseudomonadati; phylum Pseudomonadota; class Gammaproteobacteria; order Alteromonadales; family Pseudoalteromonadaceae; genus Pseudoalteromonas; species Pseudoalteromonas sp. TB41. The sequence goes on from NZ_AUTH01000021.1 coordinate 2,636, forward strand.
CGATGGCTAACATCATTAGTGATTTAAATCGCCCCACTATTATTATGGCGCACAATAAAACCTTAGCGGCGCAATTATACGGCGAGATGAAAGAATTTTTCCCGCATAATGCGGTTGAGTACTTTGTATCTTACTACGATTACTACCAACCAGAAGCCTACGTGGTAGCCAGTGACACCTTTATTGAAAAAGATGCATCCATCAATGAACACATTGAGCAAATGCGGCTCAGCGCCACTAAAGCGCTATTAGAGCGTCGCGATACCATAATCGTTGCGTCGGTATCGGCGATTTATGGTCTGGGCGATCCTGATTCATACATGAAAATGATGCTGCTTTTAAAAGTGGGTGAAAAGGTTGATCAACGTGACATGTTGCGCCGCCTTGCAGAGCTGCAATACACCCGTAACGATATTGATTTTAGTCGAGGTACATATCGTGTTCGCGGCGAAGTGGTGGATATATTTCCAGCTGAATCAGATACCTATGCAGTACGTGTAGAAATGTTTGATGATGAAGTTGAACGCTTGAGTATTTTTGATCCCCTCACTGGTGCTGTTGAAAAACACATAGTGCGCGCTACTATTTACCCTAAAACTCACTATGTAACGCCACGAGAAAAAATACTCGAAGCCATCGAAAAAATAAAAGTTGAGCTTAAAGAGCGCAGGGCACAATTACTCAGCGCTAATAAATTAGTTGAAGAGCAACGTATTGCGCAGCGTACCCAATACGACATAGAAATGATGACCGAACTTGGTTATTGCTCAGGCATTGAAAACTACAGCCGTTACTTATCGGGGCGTACACCTGGCGATCCACCGCCGACATTACTTGATTATTTACCCGACGATGCATTAATGATTATTGATGAATCGCACGTAACTGTCTCGCAAATTGGCGCTATGTATAAAGGCGATAGAAGTCGTAAAGAAAACCTCGTTGAATACGGTTTTAGGATGCCCTCGGCCATGGATAACCGCCCACTGCGTTTTGAAGAATTTGAAGCCATTGCACCGCAAACTATTTATGTGTCGGCCACACCGGGTGATTTTGAATTAGAGCGCAGCAATGGCGAGGTTGCTGAACAAGTTATTCGTCCAACCGGCTTACTTGATCCATTAATAGAAGTGCGTCCGGTTGGCGATCAGGTTGATGACTTACTCTCAGAAATTTATAAAAGTGTTGAAAAAGGCGAGCGTGTATTAGTTACAACACTGACTAAACGCATGGCTGAGGATTTAACCGACTACCTGAGTGAGCACAATGTAAAAGTACGCTACTTGCACTCTGACATAGACACCGTAGAGCGGGTTGAAATTATTCGTGATTTACGTGCCGGTGTGTTTGATGTGTTAGTAGGCATTAACTTACTACGTGAAGGTTTAGATATGCCAGAAGTGGCATTAGTAGCTATTTTAGATGCCGATAAAGAAGGCTTTTTACGCTCAGCTCGCTCGCTTATTCAAACCATAGGCCGTGCTGCGCGCCACCTTGATGGTCGTGCTATTTTATACGGTGATAGAATCACTAAGTCGATGGCCAAAGCCATTGATGAAACCCAGCGACGCCGCGATATACAGCATGCTTATAATGTTAAGCACGGTATTGAGCCTAAAGCACTGATCAAAAAGATACTCGATGTAATGGATGTAGGTGAAGATGCTTCACCGCAAGATAACTTACAGCTTATTCGTAAAGAGTCTAAAAAAATTCTTAGTGCGAAAGAAATTGCCACGCAAATTAAGCAGCTTGAAACCAAAATGCATGCCTACGCCAGTGATTTAGAATTTGAAAAAGCCGCCTCTGTACGCGACGAAATACATGAACTACAACAACAGTTGATTAATTAAATGACAATCGATTTTACTCCTCTTATTAATGCATTAGCAGACACGCCTTTTGCAGATAACGAATTATGCCGCGTATTTCATGGTCGCGGCCACAGCGTAGAAGCGCTAAGCCATATTAACTTAGACTTTTATCCACCGAGTTTGTTTTTGGTGTCATACAGTGAAATTGATGAGGTAACACTCACTACGCTCACCGATATGTTATGGCAGTGGGCACAACAACATCATCCAGAGCTAATTACTGCATTGGTGTATCAGCAGCGAGCGGGGCTGCAAAGCCATAACACCCTTGTTCACGGGCAATTGCCCGCGCGCCATAGCGTAGCCGAAAATGGTGTGCGTTTTTTGGTTGATTTAATGAGTAAGCAAAACACCGGTATTTTTCCAGATATGCGAAAAGGCCGTGAGTTTGTCATGCAAAATAGTAAACATGCCAAAGTACTTAACCTGTTTTCTTATACTTGTGGTTTTTCGGTAGCGGCTATGCACGGCGGTGCCGATCATGTGATGAACATGGATATGAGCAAAGGCGTGTTAAAAGTCGGTAAGCAAAACCATCAATTAAACAATGTTGATAGGGGCGTCAGTTTTTTACCGCATGATATTTTAAAGTCGTTTGGTAAGCTAAAAAAAGCCGCACCGTTTGATTTAATTATTGTTGATCCACCCAGCTTTCAAAAAGGCAGTTTTATATTAACAAAAGACTACCAAAAAGTGCTGCGCAGACTTCCTGAGCTTTTAAACGATACTACACAGCTGTTGTTATGCGCTAATAGCCCAGAGCTTTCAGAAAACGACTTTAAAGCACTTATTCAAGAACATACTCAAGGTGCTATTGAGTTTGTTAAACGCCTAGAACCGACTGATCGCTTTATTGAAATTGATAGCGATAAAAGCTTAAAAGCATTGGTGTACAAAACAAAAACATAGTGAGTTAAATGAAACTGAGTAAACGTTTAAACGCCATCAATTCATTAATTACAGAGCCTTACGATATTGTTTGGGATTGTTGCTGCGATCATGGCTTTTTAGGGATGGCGTTACTTGAGCGCGATATAGCAAAACATATAAATTTTGTGGATATTATTCCAACGTTAATGGAAGCGCTCGAACAGTCGCTGCAACAATTTGAGCAAGGTAAATCTTTACCTTCATGGCAAGTGCGCTGCGAAGATGTTGCGCAAATTAAATTGCCAACAGCTGCAAAGCAAGTGGTGGTTATTGCTGGTGTGGGGGGCGATTTATGTTTAAAGCTTATTGAACAAATTATTGCCAACAACCCGCAAAGCTTGCACCAACTCAGTTTTATTATTTGCCCCATTCAGCATCTTTACAAAGTGCGCGAAGGTTTAAAAGCCTGTAATTTAAAGCTCGAAAACGAGCAAATTATTGTTGAAAACAAACGTTTTTACGAAGTATTACACGTTAGTGTAAATGCCAGCCAAACACTCACTCAAACCGGTGCTCAAATGTGGGATAAACACAATCCACAACATCATCAATATCAGCAGCAATTGCTTAACCATTATACTCGAATGCTCAATAAAGATAGACTTTACTATCAAAAAGTTATAACAGAGTATCAACGAGTATTTGAATGCTAAATACTCCTGTCAGTGTGATCGGTTTTTGTGATTAACTACGTAAAGTGCTTCATAGTTAATATCTTGCCACTAGGCGGATTTATTTGGTTTAAATATGTCAGATAAAAATATAAAAATTGAGCCATTATTAGGCGATGGGCAAAAGTGGCAACACAGTTACGAGCAACCGATTTCGTATGCGCCGTTAGTACAACTGGCCAATAATAATTGGATTGTTCCCCAGCATTTTTTACGTTACAAACATACGCTAGCCAGCGTTAATGAAGTGCTTAACGACATTAGTTTTTCTACTCACTTTAGTGTGTTAGCTGCAGAAAAAAACAGTGATATTTATCTGCAAGTGGCGGTACTTAGTCCAGATAATTACCGTGCTGAGAACAAAGCAAAAAAGTTACTGTTTGGTCGTCGCTGGCCAGTAGAGCAAAATTTGCCAACCTCAGAGCTTATTCAAACAGCATTTTTAGCATTGAAAGTGGCACGCGAGCATGAAGTAAGAGAGCTTTTTCAGCTGCAGCATCAAGGCGCAACCAGCACGCCGTTTAATAATCATCATGATTTACCTGTTATGGCGCAAAACCCTGAGCTTGTTAAAAGCACATCGTTTAAAAATATTCCATTGAACGACCTGATAGAGCGCCTGGTGTTTGCGGATAATAAAATTGCGCTAATTAACTGCCAAGCCATAATCACCGGCGAGCAGGTGTATACGGTTAAACTTCATTGCGATAGTTGTCAGCTAAGCGAATTTAATAATAAAACCTTGTCATTTTTAGCACCTGATGCAACAATCAACAGCTTTTTACATAGCTTTATTGCCGCACTGGTTGCTGTAAGTAACGAGTATGTGAGTGAGCATTTTAAATACCAAGGCTTTGCGCGCTTTAGTAAAGATGTACACGCAGAGCAGGTCGGGGAGCTAAGCATTGCCATGCGTTCACCAAGTTCAGTTAGTTTATGTTCTATGGGTAAGCAAGAGGCGAATCAGTTAAACTTTGAAATAGACAGCGGCAGGGCACCCCAAGGGTGTGGACAAGCCATTGGCGGGTTTTTAGCTGCCCATGGTATAGAGCAGCCAGAAAATGCACATTTATACCCTAATTATTTATAACTAAGGGACAGCTATAGTTTGTTTATTTCTTGTTTTACGCTATAGCTTGAGTCGGTAACAATGGCTTCAAGTGTTTGTACTCGCTGTTTGAGTTCAGTCACTTGCGCGGTTACTTCTGCTAGTTGCTTATGAGCATCTTGATTGTTGTCTTGAACTTTATGTTTAAACTCAAGGTGCTTTTTATACATATCGTAAATAACCCCCGAACCTACAGAAATAAGTACAATGAGAACTATCATTGTTGTGCCAGACATAATTACTTCCTTTAATTTTATTTTAAGTTTAAATTATAACCATAATTAAGCGCCGATAAAGCTAATTAATTGTAACTTTATTTGTATTTATAAAGTCATTGTTATTATTTGTGCCGCCACCATATAGTAACCATGCAGTTTTTTTTAATCGATACAAGGAATAGGTATGTTAAATAATAAAATTCCACCGGTTGTCGTTGTGGTATTTTTCGCTGCTGTTATGGCACTGATTGCGCATTACACAGTAATAGACTTTACCGCCTTCATAACTTACCTAGCATTAGGATTAGTCGCTATAGGTTGTTTCTTTTGTGTTGCTGGGGTCGTCAGTTTTCGTTTAGCCAAAACCACGGTACTACCAAATAAACCTGAGCAAGCAACAAGCTTAGTTACCTCAGGGGTATATAAACTCTCACGTAACCCTATGTATTTAGGCTTTGCTTTTATACTGGCGGGGTGGGGCGTGTGGCTAAGCTCTATTTGGGCTTTTTTAGGTATTGTGGGCTACGTTGGTTATTTAACGCTGTTTCAAATCATTCCCGAAGAGCGGGCGTTACATCAGTTATTTGGTGAGCAATTTGAGGATTACAAATCGCGGGTAAAACGCTGGCTTTAATGTTTTTTCATACTAAAAAAGGCTACCCTTGGTAGCCTTATAGTGTGCTTATTTTAAACTTTACTCGTATTCAAGCGGGTCGGTTACGTTGTTCAGCTCAAAGGCTTCTAAACGTTCTTGGCAAGCGCCACATTTGCCACAGGCCTTATCACGACCGTTATAACAGGTCCATGTTTGGCTGTAGTCTAATCCCATTTTAATACCATCGGTTAAAATATCGATTTTAGTATTATTTAAATACGGGCTAAAAATTTCTACCGCATCGTAATTAGCAATACGACACACATCATCCATCTTTTTAACAAACTCAGGGCGGCAATCTGGGTAAATAGCATGATCGCCCGAATGCGCACCGTAATATACTTTGCTTGCTTTAAGCGACACCGCATAACCTACCGCTAAAGAAAGTAAAATCATGTTGCGATTAGGCACAATGGTGCTTTTCATGCTTTCTTCTTCGTAATGGCCTTCTGGCACATCAATATCGTCCGTTAACGACGAACCACCAATAAGCTGATTAATTGCCGATATATCAACAATTTTGTGCGGTACATTTAGCTTTTCACATACGCTGGCGGCGACTTTAAGTTCTTTAACATGACGCTGACCATAATCAAACGAGAGGGCATAAACATCATGGCCTTGCTGCAGGGCTTTATTTAATACAGTAAATGAGTCCATACCGCCGGAATAAATAACAACTACTTTTTGCGTCATACGTGGTTTGCTCTTTAGTTTTGATAGAGGTTTATATCAGGGCGCGATATACTACACGGCCAAGGCATAAATGACAATTTTTGCACCGTGCTTTGTGATTTCTAATAGTAACAATTTTGCCGTCAGGTTGTAAGTGAGATTTCTTTTGTACAAAATTAATGAAGTGTTTGAAACCATTCAAGGTGAAGCGAGTTTTACTGGTACGCCGTCTATTTTTTTACGCCTGCAAGGTTGCCCTGTGGGATGTTCATGGTGCGACACAAAGCAAACTTGGGATGTTGATAACGTATATAAAGTATCACTTGATGACACGGTAGAAAAAAAAGCCGACTCAGATCATTGGGCCGAGGCCAGTGCAGCGCAGGTACTTGAGTTATTTAAATCCCGTGGCTATACCGCCAAGCATGTTGTTATAACCGGTGGCGAACCTTGCATGTATGATTTGAACCCAGTATGTAATTTACTGCATGATCATGGCTTTAGCACACAAATAGAAACCAGTGGCACCTTTGAAATTCTTGCCCCTGCCCAAACGTGGGTTACGGTATCGCCAAAAATTAATATGCGTGGTGGTTACAAAGTATTGAGCAGTGCTATGCAACGCGCCGATGAAATTAAACATCCGGTTGCTATGCAAAAGCACGTAGAAGAACTGGAAGAGTTATTTGTCGCCACGGGTGTTAACCCAAAACTGGTATATTTACAGCCAATCAGCCAAAAAACGTCGGCAACTAAATTAGCCATTGATACTTGTATCGCCAAAAACTGGCGCTTATCAATTCAAGTACATAAGTATTTGGGTATTAATTAAAGAGCAGCTGTAAGCTGCTCTGCGTTAAGTTATATAACGTAGATACAAGGTTGGGTTATAAACCCAACCTAATTAAACAACTTTCAACTCATAAAGTTAAGCTGGCTTTAAATATAATTTTCATCAATAAACTGACACCACAGCTGTGTATTTAATTCTGGTACATTTGGCTTATCTCTAATACCGAGTTTAAACATGATCACAGAGCGCCATTCTAAAGAGCCAATGTCTGGCCCATGTCCATAACCGTCACCGGTATTAATTTGCTGCTCAACATAGTTAAACCATGCCTCAGAGCACGGCGAATATTGTTCATCTTTTTGCGCAACACTACTGCATCCAGCAATAATGAGTAATAAAGGGGCCATTAATAGTTTCATATTTTACCTATGTGTTTATTTTGCTAATCGCTGCTGTGTTAAGTTTAAACGCTTATGTGAGCTGTATACTTGCAACCTTTCATCGTCCGTAATTAAAAATGCATCCATTTCTACAGATATTAAAGCTGATATGGGGAAAATCTCTAAAACACCAAGATCAGCAAGTTTAGCTGAAAGAAGTGCCGTTTTGCCGTTAGCAATAAAGGTAGAGTCTTGATCACGGTAATCGCCATCAACATATAGTTTTGCACCACCAAACCATGAGTTAACAATTTTAATTTTATGACCCTTAACTGTGAATTCGAACTCTTTTCTCATTTTCAAACTCCATTATGGTTGTTATGTTTTTTCTTTAAACTCAACAGGTACTTCAATTTCAATGCCGCAACCTTTTCCATAGCTAAAAATAAATGCATACTTTTCGCCATTAAGAGGTTTAGCAATAAACCAAGCTTTTGTCTTTCCTTCTTCTTTGACCACAGTTGTTGGTATGGCAAATAGTGGGTCATCTTGCTCACCTACTGCAACCCAAACAAAATTAAACATCTCTTCTTTAATTTTCTCTGGTAAATATACTGTAACGGAAAATGAACTATTATTTTGCTGTACACTTACATTAAATAAATGATTGTATTTTAAGTTCCATGCTGCAACTTGATCATCAGTTTGAATGCATGATGCAGCAGAAGAGCCAAATCTAAACAGATATAATAAAAATAAACATCGCATTATCGATTTACCTAAAACCAATAGTTATTTCTCCTGATTAGTTGCTTGTTAGGTGCATTATGATTCTATTTCAGCTTCTGACTTAATAAGCTCCGAGATCTTAGATAAATCGAATTCATCGTGAGGAATAATTTCAATTTTATCAGTAAACTTTGATGACATGGATTTAAGATTTTTGGCTAGGAAATGATCCCACTCATATAAGAGTTCGAGGATGTCTGCCTTTACAAAATGATCTTCACCATTTGTATTTGACGAATAGCCTTCAACAGAACCATTTAATAGTGCATGTCGGTCGAGAATATAAGAACGTCTATCAGAGCTATATCCTGTGTTTACGGTGTGTGAAGCGTAATACGTCCTAAATAGAAAGATTGGTAACTCGTCCGCCTCACTCTTTGAAAATGGTATTTTTAATTTAGAAGATAGTGCTATTAAAGCTTGTAGCTGAAGATAACAGGCATTGAATATTCCGTACATGCGTAAGTATGCTTCACCAAATTTTTCGTTTCTCGATTCATGTATATTGATTCCATGATTGTAGAAGTCATCCTTAGCTAGTTGAGTATCTTCGAGCAGATACAAAGAATCTATTACAAATCCATAGTCACGGATATTGTCTAATTCGAGTATTGAAATAATTTGAGAATTAAAATCATCAGAGATGTTTATTGAGCATAAGCTTAAAACTTCTAGCATTATTTTAATGCGTAAATCAATTAAATTAATATTGCTCATTCGCTTAATATTTACTCCTTGCACCTTACTATTTTCTAGTCCGCGCGTCGCGCAGGTTTCTACTATGTCACGCTCATTTATTTAATTTATATAGTTTTAACAAATTACCTAAGATATTACTATCACAAACTTTTCTATGACTTTTAAGCAAAGCTAATACTAAAAAACGTTGTTATTGAGCAGCGCTTTTGTTTTTATTTTGTTGAACCTGATACGACTCTATAAAAGTGGACACTTATTTAAGGAATAAGTGTTATGAAAATCAAAACTAGGCGTAGTCATTCAATTGAATTTAAAACAAAAGCAGTTGAACAATCGTTAGACTCTCCAGATACTGTTAATGTAATAGCTCATCGGCTGGACATTAACCCTGTCTTATTATCTAAATGGAGACGAAAAATGACGTCAAAAAGTACATCTAACCCAATTAAAAACCAAGGCCCTGATAAGTCATATAAAGATTTGGAGCGCCAAGTGCGTAAGCTTGAAAAGCAATTGGAAGATGCGCAGTTGGAGAACGATGTGTTAAAAAAGGCGAAGGCCTACTTGGACAGCCGAAAAGAATAAGATTTGAGTATATTCACCAAGCTGCGACAGCTAAGAAAACGATAAAAAATTATGCACATGGTTGTCAGTATCAAAAGCTGGATATTATAAATGGCTAAAGCAATCATTAAGTCAACGTGCGTCAGAAAACGACTCATTGCTTGAGTTTTTGAAAAAAGTAAGTAGTGATGAGCACTGTATTCCGGGCTACAGAAAGTTGTGGAAAGCCGCTATAGATAATGGGTATGAGTGTAGTAAAGGCCGTGTGCAGCGATTACTGCAGAGTATGGGTTACCGCTCAGCCGCGGGTAAACGCCGATATACCGGTAGCGGAAAAAAGCAGGGGCATATCACTGCAGAAAACTTATTGGGTCGTGAGTTTAGTGTTGATGAACCCAATACGGTATGGGTGTCAGACATAACGCAAGTTCGTTGCAGAGAGGGTTGGCAGTATTTATGTGTAATTTTAGATTTATACTCACGCAAAGTCGTTGGTTGGGCAACAAGTCGAGTTAACAGCGCAGACTTGGTGATTAGAGCGTTAAAAAAAACATGGGATGCACGTAAACCTGATGGAAGTCGCTTATTATTTCACTCAGACCAAGGCAGCCAGTATCGTGCAAAAGAAACAATATCGTGGTTGAACAACCGACAGGTAACAATTAGCATGTCGAGAAAAGGGAATTGCTGGGATAATGCCTGCTCAGAAAGCTTTTTTGCCCAGTATAAAAAAGAATGGATGAACAATTTAAATGAACTGAGTCGTAGTGAAATGACAGTACAAAGTCGCTTTTATATCGAAAACTACTACAACTCAGTAAGAATGCATGGCACGCTAGGAAATGTGAGTCCCATGCAATACGAGTTAATGAATTAAAAACCCGTGTCTACTTTATCGGGGTCGTATCATTTCTTTAACCTTTAACCTTTAACCTTTAACCTTTAACCTTTAACCTTTAACCTTTAACCTTTAACCTAGCTCTTAAGCTACTTTATTTTCTTCGCAGCTTGCTAGGTATTCGTCAAACGTACCTTGAAAGTCAATTACCTGCTTGTCTTTAATATCAACAATACGGGTTGCCAGTGACGATACAAACTCACGGTCGTGGCTTACAAAAATAAGCGTGCCTTTAAAGTCTTTTAGCGCATTGTTAAGTGCTTCAATGGCTTCCATATCCATGTGGTTAGTTGGTTCATCCATTATCAGTACGTTAACGTCTTGCATCATTAACTTACCAAATAACAAACGGTTTTTTTCACCACCTGAACAGTTACGCGCTTTTTTATTTGAATCGTCTGCGGTAAACAATAAACGCCCTAACATACCACGTACCATTAAATCGTTGTGCTTAGCGGTACGCCATTGCGACATCCAATCAAACAAGGTTAAATCGTTATCAAAGTCTTTGGTGCTGTCTTGTGGGCAATAACCAAACGTGGCATTTTCTGACCACTTAACTTCGCCTTCGTTGCTTTTAAGCTCGTTAACTAAACAGCGTAAAAAGGTGGTTTTACCCACGCCGTTTTCGCCGATAACCGCCAGTTTAGCACCGGCTTCGAGTAGTAAATCACCACCAGTAAATAACGTTTCACCGTCAAACCCATGGCCAAGCTTGGTTAGCTCAAGCGCTTGGCGATACATTTTTTTGCCCTCATCAAAGTTGAGTGATGGGCTCATACGACTCGATGATTTAACTTCATCAAGCTTAATTTTATCCATTTTTTTAGCGCGCGAGCTGGCTTGTTTCGCTTTAGAGGCGTTAGCACCAAAACGGTTAACAAAGTCTTGTAACTCGTCTATTTCAGCGCTCTTTTTCGCGTTTTCAGCAAGTAATTGCTCGCGTTGTAAGCCTGAAGCTTCAAGGTACTTTTCGTAGTTACCTGGGTAAATACGCAGCTCACCGTAATCAATATCGGCCATGTGAGTACATACCGAGTTTAAAAAGTGACGGTCATGGGAAATAATGATCATGGTGCATTTACGTTGGTTAAGCTCATTGGCAAGCCACGTAATAGTATGAATGTCCAAGTTATTAGTGGGCTCATCAAGTAGCAAAATATCAGGGTTTGCAAATAACGCCTGTGCTAACAGCACACGTAATTTCCAACCTGGGGCTACGTTTGCCATTAAGCCATAATGAAACTCTTTATCGATACCCGCATCAAGCAGAATTTCCTCTGCGCGGCTTTCTGCGGTGTAACCGTCCATTTCAGCAAAAACGCTTTCAAGCTCGGCTACTTTCATGCCGTCTTCTTCGCTCATTTCAGGCAAAGAGTAAATACGGTCGCGCTCTTGTTTTACTTTCCAAAGCTCCACATCACCCATAATTACCGCATCAACTACGCTGTATTGCTCAAACGCAAACTGATCTTGGCTTAGGTTACCTAATTTTAGCCCCGGCGTAATAGACACATTACCTGCACTAGGCGTAAGCGCACCGCTTAAAATTTTCATAAATGTCGACTTGCCGCAGCCGTTAGCGCCAATTAACCCGTAACGGTTACCGTTACCAAATTTAGCTGAAATGTTTTCAAACAACGGCTCTGCGCCAAACTGCATCGTAATATTTGCGGTGGAGATCAAAAAAAGTAATCCTAGAAAATTAATGGCAGGGTTAAGCTGCAGCAAGGCGCCGCATAAATAAACAAGCAATAGAGTAAATTATAGGCCGCGAATTATACAGATCCGCGCTTCAAGATGAAAGGTAAAAGAATAATCTACGGGTTCAGTAATGTAGGTAAATGGCTTGTATAGCGGATTTATTTTGCTTAATTAACTCATTTATAGCTTGTAACTCTATTTGGCTAATGGTTTTTTTACTTAGCATTAAATGAATAGAACTCTTATTGATGGCCCCCATATTAGTAACCGCTTCTATTGCTGGGTATTGGTTTATAAAATATTGCGCTGCTAGTTCGTCTTCAATTGCGTAATCAACTCTATTTTTATTGAGCATTGCAAAACGTTTCTCGGCGGTAGGCATCATAATAACGTTAGCGGGGTAGTTTTGTTTAAACAGCTCAAACGCAACGCCATAATAACTGCCACGGTTAACCGCCAAGGTTAAATCTTTATAAAAAATATCGCTAATGTTATTTAAATCAGGCGATTCGGTGTATTTATACAGGCGAACTACTTCATCACGATAGGCATCGCTAAAATAGGCAAAATCAGCTCTTGCTGATGTTTTACTCGCGGCAAAAATAACATCAATACGGCCTTCTTTTAATTCTTCAAAAGCGCGCGATGAGGTAGGCAGCAACATAAATTTTAAACAAAAAGATGAGCCGTTAAAAATCGTGTTTAACACGTCAATTTCAACGCCCGTTAGGTTACCGTTAACGGCAATTACATAGGGTGGCCAATTGTTTTCATTTGTGCCTACTTTAAGTGTTTTAAAGCAAGCAAATACGTTACAGCTGTTAAGCAGTAATACAACAAAAGCGACTTTAAGCATTTTATTACTCGAGGCTACAGCGTTATCATTACTAAAGTATAAACTAGACTGCAAATTTAGCTCGTTTTACATCAATTAAGCAACAATGCTGGCTTCCTATGTTTTACTAATAATGGCAAGTACGTTAAATAACGCTATCATGTGTTTAGGGGGTTGGCACTAGCCCTAACGACGCCCTATAAGCTTTTAGCTGTTTGTCGCGGCCAATTTCATCGGTTAATTTATTCCAGCCGGCCTCAATGTTTTCAACCGTTTGGTCTACGGTTTGGGTGTGCCTTAGGTATTTAGCCACTTCAGTGTCGAGTATGTCTCTAAAGTAGCGGTTGTTTTCAAAAATTCTCAAATCAAGAATAATATTGGCGTTATTAACGGTTTTAGAAATAGAGCCCAAGTAAAAATGCAGCGTACTTTTACTCATGCCTTGTTTAAGCCAGTTTTTGTGGTTAACCAATTGAGAGGTGCGATACGGGTTCATACCGGTGGCACCTATGGTCACATCTTCATTCGATTGCAAAGGCTGAGTAACATACGACAAGTAGTTATAAGCGAGGTTTTTTTTGTGTTTTGAGCTGGCATTATTAATTGAGCCTACCCAACCACCAAAAGCAGCATAAGGGGCATAGTTAATATCGCCAATGGCAAACGGGCATAAGTTAGCATTGCAACGTTCAAGCTGGCCTGTTTTACGGTTTAATACCTCAGTAGCTCCGGGCAATATACTCACCCCAGTTTTGTTTTTTACTTTAGATTCAGGTAACACGGCCATAGTACCAATGTCGCCCCATTCAATGGCTAAGGCGCAGCGACCGCTTATAAACGCATACCTTACATCATTGGTATCAAAGTTAAGCTCATCAGCAGAGCCAAATTCAGTGGTTTTTTTATAAATTTTTAAGGCTTTTTTAAAGGCATCGTTATTCACTAATGGCTCCATGGTTCTTGTATTAAAAAATATGCCTTGAGAAGTGCCTTTGCTTTGCAAAAAACTGCCCGCAATCGAAAGCAAAGACCAATACGATTGCTCATTGGCTTTTTTAGAAATACACGAACCAAAATCGCCCTCGCCATCCCCGTTCATATCAACGCCATTTAATTGCTTGGCAATAGCAAGGTAATCATCCCAGGTTCTAGGTGGAGCCAAACCATATTTTTCTAAAATATCGAGGCGGTAATAAAGTAAATGTATATCACCATCGAGTGGAATCGAGTAAATTTGGCCGTTATATTTAGAGCTAAAGTCTCTAAAAAAACGCGATACATCATTCCATTCAATTAAAGAGTCGGAGGCTATGTAATTATCTAAACGCGCTAAGTAATTATTTTCTGCAAAATCCACCATCCAGAGTGAGGCATAGGCAATAATATCGTATTGGCTCGTTGGCGAGCTTAAATCTTTGTTTATTTCGTTATATAACTGGCCAAAAGGCACTTTGGTGACATTAACTTTAATACCAGTTTGTTGTTCAAACTCTAAGCCTCGTTGAATTAAAGGTTTACTAATGAGGGTGCCTAAATCAACTGTAAGCACATTGAGCTGGGTAGTGGCTTGTTGTGGTGTGCTTGGTTGGCTTTCTATTTTAGAGTGGGGCAGGGTAATTTGTGCAACGCATTGAAAAGCCAACATTAAGCTTATAACTAAAGCAAATACAACTCTCATAAAAAACTCAACCACGGCAATATGTAATTATTACTCTAGTCTATATTTTGCGGAAAGGGAAAAGGCAGGTAATTGTAAGCAATAAACAACGCCTCTAACTCACCACTGGCAAGTAATTTTGCAAATCCGGCGTCAAAAATTTGTGCTAACTCGCGGCCTTTGGCGTTATCGGTAAAGGCAATGTATTGTTTTACAGGCACAATGTTTTCGATTTGATACTGCTGCGGGTCAAAATTCATTTTTGATAACTCAGTGGCGTTAGCAATCAGGGTTTGCTGCAGCGCTTTACGGTTATCTAAAAAGAAATCAAGCCTATCGAGCTTAAGCATTTTAACGCCTTCAATTCGCTGGGTAACCTGCTGCAAATCAATCGGCACATACAAATAATTATTGTAGTTAGCGCCCCTTAACGTACCCACCGATCTGTTTTGTAACGAATATTCGCCTTGCCAATCTTTAAACCGATCTTTTTTAAACATCGCCGACACAAAAGTAATATCGTAATGCCACACCGGAAAGTACAAGCCTTCTACCTCATTTTGCCTTGCGCTTAACATAGCATCGGCATTGCCATTGGCCGTCCATCGATAAGCACGAGACTGAGGTACAATCATAATATTAAGTTCAATCGATTGCGCAGCAAAAATTTTAGTAAGCATATCAACATAAAGGCCAGAGCCGTCTTTTTCTACCAGCCCGTCAATGGTATCGGTAGCCAGTACAATTTTTTTAATATCGCTCGACGCCCAACCACTGCTAGGCACGCCTAAACAAAGCGCTAAAAGTACAGCTAATAACCACCTAAACCTAACATTCATTGTAAGTAACACCTCGGTACTTAAACACAGCAACACCAACAGTATATTCATACTAGAAAAAGTTGAATAACGATCTTATGGGTAAACATAGCACACTATAATGACCAATAAGTGAACGGTGTAAAATAGCATCATTTTAACTCTAAAGTGGTTAATTAATAACCCTGTTTTTAAGGGGATTAAAGCAAGTGTTTGCAGAGTTTAACAAGTGATAATGATTTAAACAGCTGCGCGTATTTTTTATACAACCTAAACCTTTTCAAAGGTGTAGAGCTATTAGGTAAAAGTGTAAATAACATGGATTTATAAGGTTAAACAGTGCTTTTTTGTAATAAAAACATACTACTTAGGGCGTATATATTGCCGTAGCTCTATATTTTTAAATGTTGATACTGTAGATTAGTTATAAATGAATGCCAGATTAATAAATAAACCAAGGAGCGGTGAATTTAGTGCCTACTAAAACACTCAATTACTACAATCAAAACGCACAAAGTTTCAGCGATTCAACGCTTAATGTTGATATGTCGGCGCTTTACGCTGAGTTTTTACCGCTTATCCCTAAACACGGCCATATATTAGATGCAGGCTGCGGTAGCGCCCGCGATGCAATGTATTTTAAACAGCAAGGTTTTACTGTTAGCGCATTTGACGCAAGTACCGAGCTTGCAAAGTTAGCCAGTAATTACTTACAACAAGCCGTAGAGGTTAAAACCTTTCAGCAGCTAAGTTGTACCAATAAGTACGACGGCATTTGGTGTTGCGCCAGTTTATTGCACGTACCAAAAGTAGAGTTACCACAGGTGTTTTTAAAACTACAAAATGCCCTAAAACCAAACGGGGTTTTGTATGTGTCGTTTAAATATGGCACGCAAGAGCGTGTGCATAATGGCCGTGAATTTACCGATTTAAATGAAGATGCCCTAACCGCATTAATTGCCCACCACACCGAGCTTAAAATACTAAAACAATGGCAAAGTGTTGATCAGCGCCCAGAGCGCGAAAGTGAAGTGTGGCTCAATGCATTAATTAAAGCAGTGTCTGTTTTATGAGTCATGTAATGCAGCAACAACTCGACTTTATTGCTTATATTCAGCGCATGCTCGTTGAGGGCGATTTTAGTGCAACCTACAAATTTGCATTGCTGCATGCTTTGGCTGATGTATGTGTTGAACAGCCACTTCAGTCAGAGCAAAGTGAACTAGTCATAGAACTGCCAACGCTTGCTGACAAACTCATTACCTTGTATTGGCATCATGCAATGCCGTTTCCCTCAGAACATACTGGTGAAAGTGCATTGCTTTTACAAAATACCGGTGCGCAATCAAAAGTAATTAGCGTATTGTTTGAATGCCAACAAAACAATATTCGTAACTTACGCCAGCTAAAGCAAAGTGGTTTTTACAAGCCGACTTTTAATGCCGCTATGGCAACCTTAAAAAGTGGCCCACTTTGGCGCTTACAAATACTTGCCAAGCAAGAAGAGTGCTTTTTATATCCGCATACTAAAAACCCTAAATACATTACTTTGAATGCAGGCATTGCTAGTTGTTTTAGGCGTTTTTACGATCTAGTAACGTATTTAGCTAAAAATGCGTGGCTACAAAAAATTCAAAGCATAAAGCACAACCAAACACTTATTGGCCCGCAAAGCCAACTGCATGATTTTTTATTTGGCTTTGACCGTAACGCACTCACCAAAGCAAAACCTGTTTTGGTAGAGCTGCAATCAAACAGCTGTTTTTATTGCCAAAAGCCAATGAAAAACGATGTTGAAGTCGATCATTTTATACCGTTTGCCCGCTACGCAAACGACTTAGGCCATAATTTTGTGGCAGCGCATCGCACATGTAATAACAATAAACGTGACTTTTTAGCCGCGCAACAGCACCGCGAACGCTGGCAAAAGCAAAACTTGGTTGTTAACAGCCAAATTATTAGTAACGAGCTAAGTGCGTATTTTCACTGCGATGCAGATAAATCACTCGCAGTAAGCAATTGGGCCTATCAGGTGGCACAAGCCAACAACGCTAAATTATGGCTTGGAAGTAAAGACCATTTTGAACAAGCAAAATCAACTGCCGACATAGTGACTTTCCCGCAAGCAAAACAACCTGAGTTAGATCAAGTCGCTGAGCCCGAAGTTAGCTTAAAATCAATTGATGATGCGCTAAAGCTGCCGTACTTCCCCAATATAAAAATTGCCTGTGGGCATTTTAAAACAGGGGATGAAAGCGATATGGAATTGATGGACGCGCCACTTGGTGCGGGCAAGCTAGACCCACAAGTACACTTTTTAGCGCATGCATCGGGTAATTCTATGAATGGTGGTAAGCACCCAATACTTGATGGTGATTTACTGCTACTTGAGCTTATAACCTCCGACAAAGCAGGATCGCTTCGCGGCCAAATAGTGGCTATAGAGCGGGATGATATAAGCGGGGATGGGCAGTATTTACTGCGTAAAGTTAATAAATTACCAAACAGGCAATATGAGCTAATAGCTCAAAACCCCGATTACGAAGTAATGATTGCCGATGAAAGCATGCGAACATTCGCGAGGTTTAAACAAGTGGTTGCAGAGTAGTTTGTAGTCGCGCTTTAACTTGTAGTCGCTGAGCTTGCTCGCGCGAAAGCGCAGCTTTTAAATTTGTAGGTCGTGCCGTAGGCGGGAGTTTACCTCGCGCTTTTAAAGTGTAGGAATTGGCTTGAGCCGTGATTTTTACATGGTTTTGGGAAAAGGGATTAAAACCTCTATTCGAGGTTTTATCGCGTTGGCGATGGCAACCAAAGGGCGGCTGCCGCCGACCGCCCTTTGGAATCCCACGGCGCGCCCGAGGATCACACTGTGTCCTCAAGTTAAAAATTGATGTGAACGTAATCGCCGTGTATTCGCCATCCATGGCGAAGTCACGGCTTAACTTGCATCCATGCAAGTGATTACTCATCAATTTATAACTTTCGGGTGTGATCACGGGGAATTGGAGTGTGCTGGTAGAGCGGTATTTATGAATGTAGGCGGTAGTTTACTTTGGTTTTTATTTTTTTGTATTAGAAAAGATCCAAAATGTAGTTTGCAACTAATGTGGTTTACTTCCAATAAGGCACAACGTAATATCAATTTTAATAGTTCTAATGGTTAAGGGAATAATTATTCAAGTGAGATTTTTAATATTATCTGACTTACACGCCACTTTCGAATCCAGTGAAGTAAAAAACTCTAGACTAGTTTTTGAAAATACAGAAAGTGAGTTTGGTACAAGGTTTATACAGTACTGTAAATCTTTAAATTTTGATTTTGACTTCCTTGTTTGTCCTGGCGATATATCAAATCAAGGTTGTGTGTAGTGGTACAGTGATTTTGGCCACCCATTAAGAAAGAAATGTTATGCTAATAAGCATACAAATTTGGGTGAAAAAATGACGAAATTAAAACGCGCAACGTATTCTGCGGCAATCAAATTAGAAACAGCTCAGCTTGTAGTTGACCAAAGTTATACTCAAGAAGAAGCAGCCAAAGCGATGGGGGTGGGTAAATCAACCGTCAGTAAGTGGGTTACTCAATTAAAGCAAGAGCGGAGTGGCCAGACACCATCTGCTTCACCAATGACGCCCGAACAAATTGAAATCCGCGAACTTAAAAAGCAAATCCAACGCATTAAATTAGAAAAGGATATATTAAAAAAGGCTACCGCTCTCTTGATGTCCGACTCCCTGAACAATTCTCGTTAATTGAGAAACTAAATCAACGAGAGCGTTACCCAATTAGCGTGCTGTGTAACGTATTCAATGTGCATCGTAGCAGCTATAAATATTGGGCTATACGGGATACAACGCCGACGCCAGAGCAAATAAGGCTAGAAGCTGAAGTTAAAGCCATACATGCAATGAGCGGCGGCTCAGCTGGGGCGCGGACAATCGCGGCAATAGCAACGAACAATGATTTTGAATTGAGTCGTTATCGTGCTGCTAAGCTAATGGTTAAATTAAAGCTTGAAAGCTGCCAAGTACCTCAACATTCATATAAACGCGGTGGTAATGAGCACCTTGAAATTCCAAATCTGCTTGATAGACAATTTGATGTTGTTGAGCCAGATACCGTGTGGTGCGGTGATGTGACGTATATTTGGACAGGCAATCGCTGGGCCTATTTAGCGGTCGTTGTTGATTTGTTTGCACGTAAAGTCGTTGGTTGGGCAATGTCGTTGTCGCCAGATACTAACTTAACGCTAAAAGCGCTTGAACTCGCGTATGAAAGCAGAGGTAAGCCAAGTGGACTGATGTTTCATTCAGACCAAGGTAGTCATTATACAAGTTTAAAATATCGTCAACGTTTATGGCGCTATAAAATTACACAAAGTATGAGCAGGCGCGGAAATTGTTGGGATAATGCGCCAATGGAGCGATTTTTTAGAAGCTTTAAAACGGAGTGGATGCCAAAGGTTGGATACGAAAACTTTAAAGATGCTAAATATAGTGTGAGTGATTATATCAACGGGTATTACAACAACGTTAGGCCACATCATTATAATGCCGGTTTAGCGCCAAATGAATCTGAGGTTAGATACCAAGATTCTAAAGCTGTGGCCAAATTTTATTGACCACTACA